>MVQW01000251.1 GCA_002067265.1 Methanomethylovorans sp. PtaU1.Bin073
GATAGGCCCTTATAAGGCCTAAGTCTTTTTTACATTTCAAATCTTGTTATTACTCCATGGAGTTTCTCTGGTGGCAGTTTGTAGTACTGGACAAATGAAGGTGTGATTTTCTTTATCATGGAGAATACCTTCCAGATGGGGTTATTGGTAACAATATCCTCTACTCCATAAAATATTGTTTTTTCCTTTATTCCGGCACTTTTTAAAATACTTGCCACATCTATAACTTCCATGTAACCCATATCTATTTCAAATACTTTTAGTCCCGGGGCCAGTGTTTCTCCAAAGGAACTTCTCACTCCAAAAGGTTCTTCAAGTGAAGTGATGGAAATGATTATGTTATCTTCATAGATTATTTCGTTCTCGAACATCGTATGAGGGATATATTGGGGGATAAGACTGACATTCCTTGCAAAGAAAAGGGCTGTACCCTTGATCTTATTCGTGCTTTCATACCTTTGCTTGTACGTTTGCAGAAACTCATTCAAACGCATTGGCTTGAGAGACTGGTAAAGTCTTTTTTGGCCTGAAGTATATATCATTATCATACTGAATATAGCAGAAGCTATAGTTATGGACCAAATTCCTCCATGAGGGATCTTGTAAAGGTTCGATATAAGGAATAATAGGTCAACAAAGGTTACGAATGATGCAACTATTGCCTTTGTCCAATCCTTTCTCAGTCCAAATATCATGACCATCATAATACCTGTGATAGCCATACTTCCGGTAACGGTTAGACCATAAGCAGCAGCAAGTTTTGTTGATTCTTTGAACTCTCGCATCACTAACAGCACAGAAAGCAGTAATAACCAGTTAACCACGCTTATGTATATCTGTGATTTTAACTCGTCTGATGTGTAATCGATCTTGAACATAGGGGCTATTCTGGTGGTTATCCCCTGGTATACAATAGAGAACATGCCGCTGATCATTGCCTGGGATGCAATAACGGTGGCAATGATGCTTAGGATCAAAAATGGTATGTAAATGAAGTGTGCCTGCTGGAATATCATCTCAAAGAGTATATTTTTTGCTTCGGGATTTCTTATTAGGAATGCTCCCTGTCCCAGATAATTTAGTACCAGTGCAACGAATACAAGCCTCCAGGCCTTCATGATAGGTTCTCTTCCAAGGTGGCCCATGTCAGCATATAAAGCTTCACCACCTGTGGCACACAGAATCACTTCAGACAATACAAAGAAACCTGCTAATCCGTTGTGTAATAGAAAATCAACGGCATAATAGGGATTAATGGCTTTGATCACAGATGGGGTATAGATAATTGAAGCAACACCTGAAAGAACAAGCAATGAAAACCACAGAACCATAAGTGGTCCAAACATCCATGCGATTTTTTCAGTGCCTTTCTTCTGTATTGAAAAAAGAGCTATTGCAATGATCGCTGCAATTACAATAAGGGTACCCTGGCTTATTGTTTCTAACCCCGGAAGTATACGTATACCCTCTACAGCACTCAATATACTTATGGCAGGGGTTATTACGCCATCTCCTAAAAGAAAAGAAATACCCACATATGATAGTATCGTTACTATAGTAACTTGTCTACCTGATTTCAAAAGGGGGACGAGTATCTCTTTTAATACAATCGTTCCTCCTTCACCTTTCTTTCCGAGGCTCATAGCAAGCCATGAGTATTCTATAGTCACAAGTATGATCAGTGTCCAGACGATCAAGGACAGGACCCCAATTACATGAGAATATGTAATGGGAGTCATAAGAAAAATGACTGCAAGCGTATATATAGGACTTGTTCCGATATCCCCAAAAACAAGTCCCATGGAATTAATTATTCCTCTGGTTTCACTGTTGTTCAGCACAAATGCATCCCCTATCTTAAATTAGATATGTGATTTTATTGTCCCTATTCTAAGATCGCTAAGTGGATCCGAGTTCATGTAACGCGGAATTTAACTAATCATGCTATGCTATTAATATGTTATCCTCTTCGCGATTTAATTGATATTGATAACTTTTAGATATCTACAATACCTCTTTTGTATATATGGTAAACAATTCAGCTAAAATAAACTCTTCAAAGGTAGCTTCTGATATCCTGGATACAATCTCAAGGGTTCTAAATAAAGCCGCTAGCGTTGAAAAAGAACCAGTTGATGTTGGCCATGGTACTCTTCTATTTTCCTCAGAAGTACATCTGATAGATATGGCAGGGCGTTATCCGGAAGAAAGTATCTCAAAAATAGCTTCAAGGCTTGGTGTCACTAAAGGTGCAGTTTCCCAAACCGCAAAAAAGCTGGAAGAAAAAGGTTACATTGAGCGTGTTAATCCTGAAGGGGATAAAAAAACAGTATTCCTCAGACTGACAGAAAAAGGAACGGATGCTTTCCTTTGGCATACTGCTTATCACGAAGTTGTTAATCAGGATATGGTTGAGCAAGTATCAAAGTTTTCCTCTAAGGATATTGAAAACGTGCTTTCAATTCTGACCCAAATGGAAATTATGCTTGATAATTGTCCTCTGGTCAGAAAACAAATTAGTGCCAAATTCATTAACAAAAAGTCTGATGAGTCGTGATATGATATATTTCACTATCAATCTCACAATTTCGGGATTTTCTCCACCAATACCTTATCAATTCTATTGCCGTCCATATCCACAACTTCATAACGCAGTCCTTTGAGTTCTATATGGTCTCCTGTCTTTGGTATTCTTTGTAATACATACATTATCAATCCGGCAATGGTTCGATAATATCCTTCTTCTTCTTCCGGGAATGAATCTACAGACAAGATCTCTTTCAATTTATCAATAGACATATCGCCGTCTATAAGCCAGGAACCATCTTCTCTTACAACTACGGGTGTTTCTACCGGCTCTCCAAGAGACCGGACATCTCCGACAATGGCTTCAAGGATATCATGTAGTGTAATGATTCCTTGGATGCCTCCATACTCATCAGTTATCAGGGCAATATGCACTCCCAGCTCCTTGAACAATTCAAGAAGTTTCAGAACTGAAATCGCTTCAGGTACAAATAGTGGTTTTGTTACATTTTCTCTTATGTCAACAGTTCCAGATTCCACTATTTTTGCCAGGATATCTTTAACGGATACCATGCCTACGATGTTATCCAGATTCTTTTCGTATGCAGGGAAATAAGATCTGCCGCTTATTATCATCTTCTGCAGGTTTTCTTTGACAGTGTCATCCAAGTTGAGAGCGATAATATCGGTGCGATATGTCATCAGTGATTCAACTCTCAGATCTCCAATTTCAAGGACACCTTCTATCATGCTCAACTCTGCCTCTTCAAAGACTCCTGCTTCAGTTCCTTCTTCAAGCATGATCTTGATCTCTTCCTCTGTTACCGGTGGTCCATTGAGCTTCTGGACCCTCATGATTCGGAGAACCGCTTCAGTAGACACACTAAGAATAACAACTAAAGGCCTTGCTAATGTCGAAAGAAAAAGCATAGGTTTTGCAACCTTGGAGGCAATTGCTTCTGCTTTATTAAGCGCGACCTGTTTTGGGACAAGTTCTCCCAGAATGAGAGTAAGATAAGTGATAATAAGTACTACAAAAGTGATACTAAGTGCATTACTGTAAGGAGCAATAAGTGGATAATTTTTAAGGTAGACTGCAAGACCTTCTGCTACTGTGGCTCCACCGAATGCACCGGCAAGGATGCCTACAAGTGTGATACCTATCTGTATCGTTGAGAGGAATGGAGTAATTTTAGTAGAGAGTTCAAGTGCAGCTGCTGCCCCTGTGTTTCCTTCCTCTGCTAATTGTTTGAGGCGTGGTCTTTTAGATGAAACAAGGGCAAATTCTGACATAGCAAAGATGCCATTGAGTACGATCAAAGCAATGATGGTGACAATCTCAAATGTATAAGACATTTCACATGTATATAATCGGGTTATGATTTAAACCTAATTAATTGAACAATGGTCAGATTCTTTCTTTTTTTCTTGTTCCTTTGTTTTCTTCCCAAACCATGAATCTTCATCCTTGATTCTCATAATTTTCAGAGGATAATAGTTTAGTAGCTAAACTTAAATAGTTCAGTATCTATACAATGTATGCTTACTGACAATGGAGGATAAATGTCACAATACTTGCTTGAGCCAATGGGTCCATCTGACCAGAAAGCTGTTATAGATATTTTTAATCATTATATAGAGAACAGTTTTGCAGCGTATCCAGAACAGAAGGTGCCATATGAGTTCTTTGGCATGTTCCTCGAGATGTCTAAAAACCACTCTTCAGTTACGGTGAAAGATAGTTATGGCACGCTTCTAGGCTTTGGCATGCTTCGTCCTCATAACCCGATGCCAGCCTTTTCTCACACTGTCGAGATCACATATTTTATAAAACCAGAATTTACTGGCAGAGGTCTTGGTGCACAGATGCTGGAATATCTTACTGCCGAAGGAAAAAGACATGGTGTCTCTACTGTTCTTGCAAGCATTTCCTCGCTTAACGAGGGCAGTATACGGTTTCATAAAAACCATGGTTTCAGAGAATGTGGAAAATTTCAGGGAATTGCTAAGAAAAAAGGTGTACTCTTCGATATCGTCTGGATGCAGAAAGAGATATGATGAAATAAAGTACAAAACCATTTTATAGAGATATGAATTCAATTATGACTTACAGGATTTCTGAAGGGGATCACAAAAGTGAAATCGCTTCCCTCTCCTACTTTGCTTTTTACGGCTATTGTTCCGCCATGCATCTCGACAAGTTCTTTTACTAGAGATAGTCCCAGGCCAGTGCCTCCATATTTTCTGTTTATGGAACCGTCTAGCTGTACAAAAGGCTTGAACAATTTGTTCATATCTTCTTCAGCTATTCCTATGCCTGTATCCTTAACCGTTACCTGAAGGTTGTGCTCATTATCTAAACACATATTTACTGAAACTCTTCCGTCATCGGGAGTAAACTTGATCGCATTAGTTATCAAATGATGAAGTATAGTTTTAAATTTGGATACATCTGCATAGACCTCTCTTATATTCGATTCGATATTGAATTCTATTGCTATCCTCTTCTTAAAGGCAATTGAACCTGTAATTCGTTTTATATCGGAGATCAGTTCCGGAACGAAAAAAACAGTTGGTTCGAATTTTGCAGATCCGGTTTCAATTTCAGAGATGTATATCAGGGAGTTTACCTGATCCAGAAGACGTGTTCCACCAGTTTTTATAGCCTCCACATATTTTCTTTGCTTTTCAGTGAGCGAGTTCGCATCACCTTCCAGAAGAATGTCAGAGTAACCCAGTACAAGATTTAATGGAGTGCGTAATTCGTGGCTAACATTAGATAAGAACTCGCTTTTTGTACGTGAAGCGTTCTCAGCAAGTAACTTTGCTTCGACCAGAAGTTTTTCATTATTTCTTTTCTCTGTAACATCACGTAAAGTACCAGCGACTTTAGGAGAATTCGTTTCATCATCGTGAAATATATGGGCATTCAATGACATTACACGTGTTTCTCCTGTGCGTGTCACAAATTCATATTCAAAATCATTGATCTGCCCTAAATGCTTTAATTCATCAAAATATTATTGGATTCGACTGGATTTTTGTGAAATTCTCTTGAATTATGACCTATAACTTCATCTTCGCTGTACATGCCGATTTTTTTCACGGATGGGCTTATATTGATGACCGTTCCATCCATATCGAGTTCAAAATAAACATCATGGATCTCTTCAAAGATTCGGCGATACTTTCGTTCACTTCTCTTCAGTTTCTCTTCTTTTGTTTTATGCTCTAACGCATTAACAAAGATCTCAGTCACAAACTCTAGCATGTTAATAGTGTTATCCAACAAAATTTGACCATAGCTCTTGAAATCAACAACAAGATATCCTTTTAGATCTCCTTGGTACTTCAATGGCAAAATTACCGCAGACTTTGTTCCGGATTTTAGAAAAGTATCCTTTTCAGGACCATCTAAGGTTTGAACATCATGAATTACAATGGTATCCTGTTTATTGATTTTCTCTTTCCACCAGAAGGATAGTTTTTCTGCATCTATCGGTTGCTGATCAAGGCTAGTTTCTATACCCTCTGCACACCATTCATGTGTCTTTTTGAAGTGTCCACTTGCTTTCGATTTCTTGTAAAGGACTAATCTTGAAGCATTGATTAGATTCCCAATTTCCTGAAAGGATAATTCTATCCCCTGATCTGCCTTTTCAGGTTCAAGGTCAATAAATCGTTTTGAGATCATTCCAAGCATTTTCTGAACTTTAATTTCATACTCCAATCGTCTTTCAACCTTTAGGCGGGCTATCAAAATACCGATTTGTGCAGCTATCGTCTCAAATATAATTTTGGAATTATTTTTTAATTCTTTGTGTTTATGTGAACCTAAAATGATTACTGCTTCTACTTCATCTTTACACTTTATAGGTATAATTGCAATAGCTTTGATGCCTTCATAAGTCAGCGTTATTTCCTCTTCATTTTGAGTAAGATCAGAGTATGCTCTGTATATGGGCTTTCCCTTAAGAGCAAATTCAGCGAAAGAGGACTTTTTAGGAATATGTTTACTTCTTTCTATTAACCCGGGAGGTACACCTTTATGTGCAATAAGATCAAGATCCTCTATTGTCTCATTCACTATAAATAGTCCTAAGGAGTCAACAATATCAAGTTTAAAAGCATAATCTAAAAGAAGATCTAAGCTTTCCTGTATATTGGTCAAGTTGCTTAAAGCAACTGTCACATCATACTGAAAGTGGATGGGGTCTATAATATCTGTCTCTCGATCGAGAGTTGGATCTTCCATGGGTTTTTATTCACTATATTTGTATATATATCTTTGCAACTTTTATCAAAACCTTTATAGAAAATGTTCCAAGTAAAAAGTTATTAGGGCAATTATGGGGAAAGTATCTTTCTATCAATTGCTCCCTCGCCGCAAGACCTTAATATAGTGCTCATACATAGAAATTCTATTCAAAGAGGGGACAGGATTTTTGCATTGGCGTGAATGGTACTGATAAATACTTACTAAAGATGTGATAGAATGATAATTGTTGTACATACCACAACAGCAAACATAGATGAAGCTAAGATCATTGCTCATGCACTTGTAGGCAAAGGGCTTGCTGCATGTGTTAATATGCACCCTATCACTTCTATCTATGAATGGAAAGGAAATTTAGAAGAAGAAGGAGAGGTAGAACTCTCTATAAAGACGACTTCTCAGATGCTGGAAGATGTTAAGAAAACTATACTCTCGATGCATAGTTACGAACTTCCTGCTCTATTATGGTGGCCGGCAGATGCAGAAGAGAAATATGCTCAGTGGATATCT
>MVQW01000252.1 GCA_002067265.1 Methanomethylovorans sp. PtaU1.Bin073
AATATGTTCGGGCGATTGTTTAAACCAAGGAGTCGGGTGTGAAGCCACCACCAACACCCTGCTGCGAAGACATCATAAATTGTGCATAACCAACCAACCAACAAAAGATGTCCTGGATACTACAGGGATCCAAGTGCTTCACATACTCCTTAAAAACAGAAACACGTCTGTTTCTTTATAAATGAACACTGCTTAAGAGTTCATGGAGAATACTGAATCAGGCTTATGATTCGTATTTTCTTTATGCTTTTAGACAACCATAAACATTTCTCGTTCATCCTATACCAAGTGGTATATCCTGATACAGATACTATTTTGAAAATCAGAGGATACAAAATAAAATAAAATAAAATAAAATAAAATAAAATAAAATAAAAATGCACTGAGTCCGTGAGGACCGGTGCATCTTTTTACAAAGTTCTATCTAATCTTGGAAACAATATAGGCTTTCATTGTCTACAACTTCAGACATTTAAGAAAAATTTAAAAACAATATTTTAACACTACTCAACTTAAAAAGAAGATGACTGTGGGATCCAGTCATCTTTAAGGGCTATAGTATTGTTCCACTATGTCCCTTGAAAGAGAACATAGTTTCCCGTTGTTGTACATGTCAAGTTGTTTGAACAGCGGTTCACCCTCCTTCCATGCCGGACTGCTAGCCTTTATTCCACTGCCCAGTGGGTACTTTTGCATCCAGACATCTGCTGAATCAATTGTGCCATCGATGCAGGAATGGGTATTACCTACCAACACGTTCAGCTTGGCTGAAACCAATGCCGGGAACATAGAATAGGTCTTATCATCTTTTACTGCCTTTGCCATCTCAGCAATAGCTTGGTCCTTAGTATAGGTCGCACCCCCAATACTAATAGTGTCTACTGGCCATGCTTCTGGATGGTTCATCCAGTAACCAGGAGTTCCGGTACCAGGACCTTCGAAACCGAAGTAGTTGCTTGGATCAGAATCTGTTACCGTTGTAGTTCCATCGTCTGGATTTACATAGTCTCCTGTAACAGTACCCAGGTTAGTATACTGTCCTACTACTGTTGCTGTACCTCCTTTCACTGTCAGTGTCTGTGATTCACCTACTGCAAGTGAAGCGATAGTACCGACTGATCCTGTTTTGTTATCAGTTACGACGACATTGGTCAGCGGTACATTACCTGTGTTTGTAACTACATAGGTCCAAGTAACTGAATCAACACCCACTTTGAGTAGTACACCAAGTGGAGAATCAGCATCTTCCCCGTTGGTCGCCTTTTCTATATCTATAGATGGAGCAGCACCAAAGTAATGACTCATGTCTGCATCAGATACTGTTGTAGAACCAAAGTCTGCAGAATATTTTGCACTTGC
This sequence comes from Methanomethylovorans sp. PtaU1.Bin073, assembly GCA_002067265.1. The sequence continues at coordinate 1,360 of MVQW01000252.1, forward strand.
AGTACCTGTGTTCTCATACTGTCCTGCTGTTGCAATACCTGTTGCTGTCAATGTCTGTGATTTACCTACATCAAGTGAAGCAATAGTACCTATATTTCCCAGAACATCATCAGTTACAAGTATGTTTTCCAGCGGTACATCACCAGTGTTTGTAACAACATATGTCCATGTTACTGTTTCACCAGCCAGTACTGTTGGTCCGGTTGGATCATCTGCGTCAATACTGTTTGTAGCCTTTTCAATATCAATAGCAGGCTGTACTCCTAGGTAATGGCTTGGATCTATGTCACTTACATCTGTAGTACCATAATATCCTGTTGCAGTAGCTGTATTTTCATACTGTCCTGCTATTGCAATACCATCTGACACTGTAATTGTCTTAGATTCTCCTGCTGCAAGTGAACCAATAGTACCTGCAGTACCTAGATCAATTTTGTTATCCTTAACAACGACATCTGTCAGGTCTACATTACCTGTGTTTGTAACTACATATGTCCAGGTTACTGCTTCACCTTTCAGTATTGTTGGTCCTGGCGCAGTGTCAGCATCCTGATCGTTAGTATACTTCTCAATGTCAATGACAGGATTCGGGGTAAACATACCTGCATCCCATGTAGGATCAGTTTCTCTCTCTCTCCCAAATTTGTGCATGCGGTCATACCCGTGGCTGTGTCAGCATCGCTGTCCTTTTCGTCATCTCCACCCTTGTCCATCGGGCTGAATACATAGCCACTTGGCAAGACAAATCCCACTTGGTAATCACCAGGAGCAAGTCCCATGAACATGTAATTACCATTTGCATTCGTTTTTGTGGTTGTAATTGGATCAGTGACGCCACACTTATAGAGGTTGACAGTCACACCAGAGATTCCAGGTTCACCTGCATCCTGAATACCGTTTGCATTCAGGTCGTTCCATACCAGGTCTCCGAGTTCTGAGATGTCTTGTGTTCCACCATCAGGAGTAAAGTATCCACAGAAGGTGAAGTGACTGATTTTGGCAAAATTGTTGGCGTTCTTTGGCCCATAGATACCGTTATCGCCTTGCGAGTTGGCATAGGTTCCAACATAATTGTATTGCAAATAACCATTTCCTGCTTTATTATTAACCGCACCAGTGTATTTACCACCGGTGACATACCAGTCAAAAGCCCACGCGCCAATTGCCCCTGAGCAACCAGATGTTAACTGATAAGGAGCAGAATAATGGAGTTTTCCGATTACTTTTCCAGTACTGTCTTTAATGTCGACAGATCCAGCCTGGAAGTTGCCATCGGTGGTCTCAAGCTTAAACTTCACTAGAGAGCTTCCCTCAGGAACTGTGTAAGTACAATCTGGGTCGTTATCTGCATAATATGTGGGTATTACTCCTAGCAATGTTGTTGGACACGGATAGCCATCCGTTGCAGTTGCCGATGCCGTCATTACCGTCCCCAGCATCAGCAGTGTCATCAATATCGAAATTAACAGTTTATCTTTTTTCGGCATTGTTAACTAAAGATAGTCAACTCCTTATTTCTGTATTTCATTAATAGAAGAACAGAGTACTTCAGCATTTCAAGACTCTTAGTATAACACTTTGTCTTTCGTCTCAACCTTGCCAGAAAGTGCCTCAATATGCTGTTATATCCTTCAACAGTATATGTTTCAGCTTTGGATCGTGTATGAATAGTCTTTGGGAGAAACTCTGCATATGCCTTCCAGTTATCAGTCATCACTTTTTCAATCTCTTTCCCCTCTAAGTGTTCCCAGAGTTTTTGTCCGGTTTCTGTTCCTCTGCTACCAAAAGAGCAGTCGATGAATTTATTCCCAACTCTATCAACAGCAATCCAGATCCAGCAATATTTTTTTTGTTCCCGATGTAAGTGTGCATCTCGTCCAGTTCAACTACAGATATTGCATTTTCGCTTTTTAGTTCCTCTAATTCCTGACCAAACTTCTTTATCCATTTCTGGACGGAAACATGACTTACTCCTAAAATTCGTCCTATTGAGCGAAATCCTAATCCTTCAAGGTAAAGTTGCAAAGCCTGTCTTTTAACAAAAGGAGAGCTAGCTGTTGATTTGAGCTCTACTGAATAGTTATATCCGCAATCATGGCACTTGTATCGTTGACGTCCATTGACTATACCATTCTTTCTATGACTGGAACTCTTACATTTTGGGCAATTCATTGAGAAATATAGGAGTTCATAGTATATTACTATATTTCAATACCAATGCCAAAAATATATCAAATACTTAAATGGAGTGGTTATTGCAAATCCGAATGAAGGTATAAATGATCCTAAGAGATACATTATTAATATGGGTGAAAAAAGTACAGTGAATATATAAATTCCGAAACGGTCTTTTGTAATCTCGTAATAAGCAACGATGGCAGGATAAAAAATATAAAAAGTCAATATGAGCTGAATGTACCAAAACTGACCCGACGCAGTGAAATTAAAAATACTATCCATTACTGAATTTAATGTAAAGGCTGGAAATAAACCCAATTGTGTATTTACTATACAGTAGAGTACTGAAAAAATAATATAAGGGATAAGTATAGACATAAATCTTTTTTTGTAGAAGTCCTTAACTGGTAACTCTGACCTATATTTATTGTACAGAACAAAACCAGATACGAAAATAAACATTGGTACAGCGAACCTAATTAACTCTTCGATGTACATAAGAGAAAACATCAATCCAGTTAAATTCTTTACTGCGGCTGTATCGTCGGTGGTGTGTATAATGAGTACACCTATAATAGCTATGGCTCGCAGATAGTTTATTTCTTCGAACCAATTTTTTGAAGGCCTGATCAATATAATTTCTCCTTCCAAAATAATTTAATATACTTCCCTTATAACTGCTTAATTTCGCATTAGCATTCCTGTACTTCAGGACCAACTAATAGGGTGTTTGCATATAAAAAATACGGGTATGCGCATATATTGAAATTAAGAACTATATCAAAGAGCTTGTTCAAAAGTTATCTCGAATCCCTCTTGATTAATATTTTGGAGTGTAGAGAAACAAAATTATTTGGACTTATTGAAATACCTGTTTTCGGTCAGAAACATAATTATTCGAAATTTTTTAACCTGCTCAGATTTAACTAATCATCCCTTCCTTTAACCCATTTGCAGCCTTCAATAAGGATTCCATTCCTTTACCTCCGGATATTCAGGGAACTTGCCATACCCATAGGTATCAAATAGTTTCCCCCACTCTGTTTTCATGAACTCATCAATGTGTTTTTTTCCTGTAGTGGGGTACCACAGTTTGTCGTGGTAAAATCCTGATGCAAAGATAAAAGTCTTAAAGACAGGGGAATGGAACAAAATGTTGTGTAGCCAGTTTATGTTGGCGGTTCCCTTTCTCAATCTTTGGTCCCATTCTACGATAGGACTTTTAGTAGTAGTGAACTTGAAGTTCAACTTTTCTAACTCTTGCTTATCCATACCACTGATCTCTATCTGATCATAATCGCCCATTCCAAGACCCCTGTCATGGGCAATTCTTATGTAATCGATCTTAAGGGGATCAAAACCCATTATTTTAGCTGATATTGCATCGATAGCGACCTGATCATCACTTGCCAGAAGCACATTCCCTATAAAAGGCTCCATTGTGCGGGGGCCGGCTCCATTACCACACACGCCGCCATCCATGACCGCAAAGATACCTTTGTGGATCTCTTTCTGGATCGCCAGCAAGTCCACAAGCACCTCATGGATCTTCTTATGGGCATGATGCCTGTATTTAGGGATAAGGCCACCAAATGCATTTTTCATGGCGCCGGTGGTAGTAGTGTGACCATGGGTCTTAACAGTAGGCAAATGGATAACATTGCTCCCGAAGAACTTCTTTGGAACAAGAACCCCGCCAAAAAGATCGTTCATCGCAAGCATTTCAGCTTTAGGCCTGAACGGCACCCACTCGGCATTTGTCAGAGGGACATAGTCCACCCCATACTTTTCAAGGATGGGAAGCCATTTGTTCCCGTATGCTCCTTTCCATGGATGTGTAACTACCGTCTGGTTTTCCACACATGTAATATCCTTGTAACTATCCTGGCGAAGTTTGCTCAATACACCGTCGAGTTGCCAGGGGGGAGTCGAACATGCCGGATAGAACAAACTCCATGAAAGATTTATTTTCAAGATCGTTGCGTTGCCTTCTGGAACAGCTGATCTGTAATCTGCCATATCCATCAATTTTTGATAGTCTTCCAATATTGTCTTAGGTGATGTCTTTTGCACACTAACATTTGACATTTGATCCCTCAATTGATGATAATTAATCTTTATTCGATCCATTTCCATTATTGGGAATGATCTTCTTTCTGAAAAGCAGGTATACAGCAAGACCTAATACCACTCCGTACCAGAAAGACCCCAGGCGTACAACAAGTGCAGTGCCGATAGCTATAGCCGGACTAAAGCCATAATGCTGTAAAAAACCCGTGATCGTGACTTCAGCAAGCCCGATCCCTCCGGGGATCATACTCACTCCGCCGGCCAGTGAGGCAAAACTGAAGATGAATGTTGAAAGCGGAATACTAAGTGATCGATCAAAACCAATTGCAACGAAATAAAACCCGAGGCATTCACAAAACCATGCCAGAACATTCAGAAGAGATAGTGAAATAAAGATCTTTGGTTCCATCAGTTCCTGGAAAGTCCCATGCATATTCTTAACATTACCAGAGAACTTCTTTGCCTTGTTTTCAATTATCCCAATCACTTTTTCAGAAATACTCTTTGATGTGATAGAAATGTAAAATATCAAGATGATCAAAAGTAATATAACTAAAAGGTATATTCCTTCCTTATAAGACAAGATCCCGAATGCTGAAAGAATAACAAGGCTCAGGACATCGGTCACACGGTCCATTATAACCACAGGCACTGTTCTGCTAAGATCGTCCCCGGAAATATCCTTAATGAGCCAGGCTTTCCATACCTCGCCAAGTTTTCCCGGGGTTACGATCATTGAAAGTCCGCTGATGAACACAAAGAAATTTTCCTTGAAGGAAAGATGCACACCGGCCTTTTTCAGGAAAATGTCCCATTTAAGGTACCTAAAGAAGTATCCTATGCTTGTGAAAAGTAATAAAAGAATGAAATAAGGCCAGTTAAAACTCTTCATAGCTACAGTAAGCTGGCTGATATCGGCATATATGCCCATTGCCACATAGACAGCCAGTGCAAAGAAAATTATAAGGATCGTTTTATTTTTCGGCATAATTTGAGCCCTTTCGTGAAAGCATGGTTATATATCGCATTTCGTTTACCAAATATTTCTATCTGCCTTGCGAGAATAGCTTCCCTGAGATCATCATTGTCAGTTATTACCCCTGCATTTCCGACCTCGTTACTGAAATGAGCATCACTCCCTGCTGTGATAGCCAGTTTATGTTCCTTTCCGAACTCAATGGCATCCATGTTACTTTTCTGGTAAACATTGCGCGCATTGAACCCTTCCACCCCGTCAAGATATTTAACATCGTTCTCAGTAGGCCAGAGTGCTGATCTTCTCAACGTGTCAAAAGGATGGGGAACAATTGCAACACCATTCTGATCATGGATCTCTTCTATAACGTCTATGAGATCTGTTGAAATAATCTCATCTGAAAGAAAAAGTCCGATGACCTCACCCCTTGATGTCATTACTTCGGAACCCGTTATCACAGTAAGGTCTTTATCCGCATATTCCCTGGTCTTTAGTGCTCCCTTTATTGTATCATGATCAGTGACAGCGACCCCATCCAGACCTTTTTTCCGTGCAAGCTTAGCGATCACCTTTGGTTCCATATAGCCGCATTTGGGAGAATATTTTGAATGTGCATGCAGATCGAATCTCATCATGAATCACCATATAAGACCAATACAGTAAGGAATACCCACAACATTATGTTCAAAACAAAGGGTTTGTCCTTCATCAATAGCTCCACTTCTTCTCCAATACCTTTCAAATTGATCAGCTGAACGTAGCGGAATACACCATAAAACGCAAATGGGAGTGTCAGCATCATTGCCGTGTGTACTGAAACAGTATACAGAGCGTATGACATTAACAGCATGGAAACAGAAGAGTTCAATAGAGTTTCGCTCATTGTAATATTATATTGTGACAGGCTATTCCTTGAATTTTGGTCACCGCCCAGTTCATGCCTCCTCTTTCCGAATGTTAGAACCAGTGCCAGAAGAAAAACACATAATATTAACCAAGGGGAAATAACTACATTGATCACAACGCAACCAACTATCGCCCGTATCACGAATCCTACGGCAATAAAGATAGCATCTACAATAGCAAAATTCTTGAAATAAAAAGAGTAGACTATGCTATTAACAAGATACAGCAAACTTACAATCCCCACTAACTGCCCCATTGAAAAAGCGATAGCAAGAGAAACTGCCATTATCGTAAAAGATATAAAAAGCGCATTTTTGACAGGCAGAAGGCCAGCTGCGATCGGCCTGTTTCTTTTCTTGGGATGCAACCGATCTTTTTCTATGTCCTTAAGGTCGTTCAACATATATTGAGAACCTGCAAGCATGCAGAATACAAAGAAAATAAAAAGAAGATCCAGCCACATTTCGAGATTAAGTATGTTCTTTGAAAAAATGATACACAGAAAAATAACAAAGTTCTTGTACCATTGGTGGGGACGCATGGATTTGATCACTGGTCTAAGCATGATAAGCCTCGTCTATTTGAGAATCTGGTTTCAGTTTTTAAAGAATAAATAGAGTTTCAGAACGATTCTCTGACCTTCTTTGCCAGATCAGCCAAATTACCGGTATCAGGATTTGTTTCCACTATACTGTGCATCGATCCACCGTTATCCCCCTCCTTACGGGGAATTATATGGACATGCACATGAGGTACGCTTTGTCCGGCAACTTCACCTACATTCATACCTATGTTCATACCATGCAGATCAAAAGTCTTACTCACAACCTTTGATATCTTGTGCACTGAAGCGAATAGATCCGAAGCATCTTTTACATCCAGATCAGTAAATCTCTCAATATGCTTTTTGGGAAGTACTACAGTATGTCCTTCGGAGCACGGATAGATGTCAAGGAAAGCAAAAACTAAGTCGTCTTCATAAACTTTATAAGAAGGAATAGACCCTGAAATAATTTTGCAGAAAATGCATTCCATGTACATCGCCTCAATCAGAAGCCATAATCACTCATATAAGATAAATATGACGTAATATCTCATATGAAATAATTTTGTAAATAAATGTTGAATAAGAAAAACATACCGCTATTGATAAAAAAGTTGCATGCTTTTATTTATAGTTAAACACTCATGGTTTATAACTTATGCATGTAAAGGTTCTGTAGAAAACATACATATTATGTTTTAACCACTGAGTTCACAGAGAACACAGAGGATGGCATATTTATTCATCTCCTTGAACTCTGTGTACTCTGTGGTTGCATCTGCCCACAGTTGGGATTGTGGCGTGACTATTTCTACAAAGCCCATGTAAAGAATCGTATTCAATAGATAACGATGGCAAACTATAAGTTTCAAACAAATGGTTCACAACTATAGTTTGCTTTTTCTATATATTCCGATTCCGATAAGAAAATTATAAAACTGTATGAGGAAACACGACTGTGACATTTTGGAAAGCCACACTTAAACATCTGTCATCAGTACTGTTTTCAATGTTCTGAGGTTTCAAGCAACCTTCTGGCACATAGAACCTAACAACATTCACCCCTTCTTTAAAATGTAAAGTTGTTTGGACATCAGTAAATGTCGTAGAAGATATATTTACCCAATGTTCCAATAGACCGTTCATGTAAATCTCAAGATTTACAGGCCTACAGTAGCTGACCGCCCTAAAATCGAGAGACTTGTCCATGTTCTCCTGTGAGTATATTACTATAGTTGCATTATTTGAAGTCCAGCGGGTGGGAATATCAGCCCAATCCTCGAGTTCGTACCAGTTGCTTAAAAACACAACTGAATTACTGTTCGTTTCAATATTACTATCACTGATGCTTATCCACACTTTTCCCGGGGAAGATACAGATAATTTATAAACATAGCTCTTTTTGTCCTTATAAACAGTTTCCATCTCCGTAATGATTAAATAATTCACCTCATCTTCTTTCAGGTCCAGATCATACTTCTTGCTCCCCAATTTTAAGGAAACTGGAATATCTTTGTCTTGTGAACCTATTACAATTGACATAACATTCGTTTTATTCTCTGACCTTATTAATAAATTCGTAGAGCCGTTGATCATAAATAGATCTTCTGAAAAGTGACTACTTTCATCCAATTCATACACTTTGAGATCTCCTATTTTATGGTCACGTTCCCAAAAAGGAAGATAAGTCAATTGAGTATATTCGATTGGCAAATAAGAGTATGGAAAAATAGTCTGATGAATTGAAGGATTGGCTGAATTTCCAATAGGATCTAAAATGACCGGATTTAAAGTTATACAGGCTAATAAAGTAACTATCAATAACTGTTTTAAATTAACTTTCTGAATTAGAAATAAAAACAATGGGTATACATAAAAATACCTGTTACCTATCGCATGAGCGCCACCCCAATAATTGTAGCCGACAATTATACAAAAGAATAAGATGTATAGAACAATTCCTGCAGAAATCAAGATCTTATCTGGGCTGGCATTAATGTGATCTTTGATCTCATTTGTTTTTGTAAGAATATTGGTTTTGGGATAAACAAATTTTAAAATTGGTATCGTTGAGAGGAGTACGAACGGATAATACCAAAACATTCCTGTGAAACTACCAAAGAAATAGTAGAATAGATTGTATGGAACGATTTTTATATTATCGGTGTTAATTAGTGCATCGATATTGTTTTGAGATACACTAAATAATGGCCTTCCAATTTCATTGATGCTGTCATATCCACCTACAAACGGATATCCTTGTGCATAATATAACCTATTTCCACCATAGAAAGAGAAGGTTTCTGCATTCATAAAAAAATAGCTGTATATTAAAACAACAGGCAGTATAAAAACAGTAAACATCAAAATAACAGTATTATACCTTTTGCGATATAATTCATAGAAAAACAGCGGGATAAAAAAGAACATATTTGGGACTTTTGCTACAAATGCTATGCCAAAAATAAAAGAAGAAATTGAAAGATATTTAGCATTATTTTGCCTGAAATACATTATCCAAAAAAACATACCGCTCATTACAAGGAACATGTTATAAATTTCGGCATGTATCCAGAAAATATAAACAAAAGCTGCAGACAGAAAAAAATACAGTGAAGATATTCCCAGTGCAATACTATCTCCATTTTCATTTCGCAAATAAAGATAACCTATCAGGATCATTAAGAAAAACATTAATCCATTGAAGAGTAAAACCCCATTTGTCCCAAATAACTTATAGAACGGGACTGAAAATAATGCATATGTAAATTCTTTTCCGTAATAATATTCCCCATTATTTGTTTTTATTAAAAATAAGCCAGCGGGATCAAAATGATCATCAAAAGCCCGATTAATGTCTTTAGACTCATATCGTATATCAAAGTCACTAGATATACTCTGTATTTGCATGTAGTAAGTACCAGCATCTGCCCAGCGATGGATTGGAGCATTCATTGTTATAATTATAAGAAAAAACAATATTGAAGCAAGTGTGATCTTAACATAATGAGCTTGAGTTAATTTTGTTAAATCGTTGACTGAAATAAAAAAACCCCCAATTAATCATCAATATTTTAAGCACAAATAAGAACTGAGAGATATAAAGGTATCTTAAAAATAAGTATATATAGGCATAAGAGGTTGATTTTGAATATTGATATATCTGTTTAGCAGGTTCTTTGATATTAGGTCGGTAGAGATTATTTTCTGATGACGAGGTAAACCTAATATACTTATTAGATAAAATAGGCATATCTCTGTTTCTGTAGTTTGTTTTGGACAAATTTATACAGTGAAAGAGTAGAAAAAGGATTAAAGAGTATGGATAAAAATGTTATTAGAATGATTTCCGCAATCGTTGTTTCATTAACTCTTCTTTTTGTATTATATTCACAAATTGATGTTGACGATATTCTTTCTACAGTTGGTCTCATTGATCCATTTTATCTCTCAATTGCATTTATGTTGTATGTAGGCAATTATTTTTTCAGGTCTCTGCGCTTTTACCTGCTCTTGGAAAAGAAGATCAGTTTGAAAGACTTATTTACAGTTGTCTGTGTTCACAATATGACAAATAATATTTTCCCAGCAAGAACAGGAGAATTGTCTTATATCTATCTTTTAAAAAAAATCCATTACAAAAAAATAGAAGAAGGTATAGCATCATTGCTGATCGCAAGATTTCTTGACTTTGTATCAATAATGGTTTTATTTCTGATAGCAACCTATACCATTGGGAGTTTTACTCCAGCAACTATGCATTTAGTATGGATAATTACATTTTTTATGCTGTCACTGATCATGCTATTTGTGATGTTTGTGTATTTTGGAAAGAAAGTGCCTCAACTTTTCAGAGCTATTGCTTTTCGATTAAAACTGGATAATATCGATCTCATTTCTTTGTTATTGGATAAAACCGATGGAACAATAGAGAGACTTCAGTTGCTTAAGAATTATAAAAAGACACATTTGCTCAAATTGATAATGGTTTCTCTGACCATCTGGCTTTTAATGTATTATTTCAATTTCCTTATTGTACGTGCAATGAATATTAATCTGAATTTTCTGCTCGTTGTTTTTGCAACATCCTTTGCAATATTTACAACAGTTTTACCGATCCAGGGAATGGGTGGATTCGGAACTCTTGAAAGCGGATGGGTCATAGGCTTTATAACTGTGGGTCTGTCAAAGGGCATTGCAATAAGTTCCGGGATTATCTATCATACTATCATATTGATGTATTTCCTTCTTCTGGGTATTTGGGGAACTATGGCGATAAAAAGGAGATCAAGGATTGAACAAAATCACTTATTGTAGGATGGTTTTTTACATACGGCGATCAATGACAGACCAACTGGGAAGCTAATATTGTTTTCAACAGTTGAGAACCACTTATTTAAGAAACCGTAATAAAATGGAGCATTATTCCTATATCTGAACTCTTCATTTATTTGCTTTTTCAGCAGTTTTTCAGATATAATTACAGGAAAAAATCCCAGAAAATTCCAGTACTTTATTTTAATGACCGTTAATCCGGAACTTTCAATCAATTTAACCAGATCATCCCTGTTATACCTTCTGTAATGTCCTATTTCCTTATCACGAATACCATACAAGAAACTAAAAGCTGGAACAGAAACTATGAGGATAGCTTCTTCTTTTAATGTATAGACCAAATTATTTAAAACTGTCTGGTCATCCTCTATATGTTCAAGGACGTCGAGACAAATGACCGTATCGTATATGTCATTCCCAAGAGATTTGACATTCATCAGGTCCATAGTATGAATGCTAGCAGTTCGATCGTTTTGTTCAAGGATTTTGTGTGTAAATGAAGTTAAATCCTCAACACAATCGATGGCTGTAACTTGATATCCCTCATTGAGCAGGCTTAAAGTCATGTGACCGGTACCGCAACCGGCATCCAGAACAGAATGACCCTTCACATACTTTTTTACAAGCAAACGTAAATTTTCCCATCTGAAGTCTCTTTTTCCAGACTCATGGATCTTTTCCAGATGACTTGCTATATTTGAATCCATCCCACTCATCCTATTGTTTAGCCCTTAAGTTATTCTTTGATGTTATTTATATACATACATATTTTCAGAGATTAGTTTCCGGTTTAAAACTATCGTATTTGATTATGTAGTCATCATTGTTCCTAGTGTTTGTAACCAATTCTCCTATCAACCCAAGAGAAATGAACTGCACACCTGTTACGATAAGCAAGATCCCAAGCATTAACAAAGGTCTGTCTCCAATTTTTATACCTCTGAACCACAAAGAGAACACATATGCACATATTAGTATCCCGGATAGACCAAGAAGAAAACCCATACTGCCAAATATATGGAGAGGTCTTTTTTTGTAAGTTACTAAAAATATAACGGTAATAAGATCGAGAAATCCTTTTAATACCCTTTCAATTCCATATTTTGATTTACCATAAATTCTTTCATGGTGATCAACTTTTATTTCTCCAACGGTATATCCTTTCCAGTAAGCAAGAACAGGAACGTATCGATGTAATTCCGCATATACATGTATATTTTTCACAACATAACTTCTGTATCCTTTATATCCGCAGTTGAAGTCATGAATATTTATACCTGTTAATATTCGTGTTATATTATTAAATATTTTAGAAAATACTCTTTTACTCATTGCGTCTTTTCGTTTGAACTTCCAACCGGATACCATGTCGTATTTTTTAAGAGACATCAGGAATTTGGGGATTTCTTTTGGATCATCTTGCAAGTCTCCATCCATAGTAATGATATATTTTCCCCTCGCTTCTCTAAAACCACACGAAAGCGCTGCAGCTTTTCCATAGTTCCGCTGGAATTGAACTATTCTGAGATGATCCGCTTTAACATCCTTAAGTCTTTTAAAAGTATTATCCGTAGAACCATCGTCTATGAATATTATTTCATAGGTCAGACCCAATGCAGGAATTATATTCATAAGTTCTTCGTACAACCGAACTACATTTTCTTCCTCATTATGAACTGGGATCACTATGGAAAGATTAGTTTTTTTCAACATGAAAAGTTTCCTTTATTTTAATTACTTCAAAAATGCAGGCAAACATATACTCGGTTGATAGTAATTATTAATAAGTCTTAAAATTGTCTATTCTAATCCCCTGCGGTGTTCCCATGATATTATAACCAATTCATCACAAAATTAATGTCTCGAGGGGAATTGTAAATAAACCTGATCGACCCAATTAGACTATCACATATCTCTTTCAAGATAAATATGCTATATTTGCATACTGCAAAAAACAGATATCCTTCTTAAGACTCTAAAGTAAGATATCAGCTTATCCCCACAACCTTTATCTCAAAATGCAGCACCTCACCGGCAAGCGGATGGTTCATGTCAAGGGTAACGCTTTCCTCGGTAATGGTGGTGATAGTGGCTGGCATCTTGGAGCCGTCAGGCAGGCTTACCAGCAGCATGGTGTCCTCTGTTAACCTCTCATTATTAGGAATAGAGGATCTGGGAATAGTTTCTACTAAATTCTTGCTATATTCACCATATCCCTGAGAGGGTTCAAGCACTATGGTCTTCTTGTCACCTATCTCCATGCCCAATACAGCATCCTCGAAACCCTGTAATACCTGGCCGCCACCAACCTTGAATTCCAGAGGACCGCCTTGACTTTCAGAGCTATCGAAAACTCCACCATTATCAAGAGTACCAACGTACTCCACTGCAACAATGTCACCTATCTTTACGCCCAAGATACCATCCCTTCTGAGTAAAAAATCAACTTTTACTCTACAGAATAGAACTTGCAGACTTATAATGCTTTCCGATTATGTTTATTTTGAAGGGTCAATGAAAAAGAGTAAACAAAAAAGATGCAAAGGAATTCACCTCTTGCTCCCGGCTATACTGATCAGACCGTCTGCAGGATTTGCAGCTGCATATGCCACATTCCCTTTCTCCAGGTTGCTGCGGATGGCAGAATCAATAATACAGATCAGATCCGATCTACTCACCTGAGTGACCGCTGAAAGGAACTTCAGCTGCTCATGGTCCTGCCCTGAACTTTCAAATAGCTCTACCAGAGGCTGCCCCTGAGAAGATGTCAGGCTGCCCTTGACCAGATCCTTTCCTAAACTCAGGGAGAGCTTCACATGACCTATAAATGCAGGATTGATCAACTCGATCTTTTCCTTTACTTCTTCCAGCACTTTAAGGACCATGGCTGCCATATCGTTTCTGTCAAGCCCATGAGTATCAATGGAATATTTACCCGAATAACTGGATACCTGGGAAAGCTCGATGGAATTCCTGTTCTCACCGGCCTGACGGGCAGTGCCTTCTCCTGCCAGCAGGTCTATGAACCTCATGAACTGTGCATCTGCCCGCCTGGCAGAGAATTCCACAATAAGCGCATCAGGATTTACATCCATCAGCCTCCCTGTTACACTGGCCAGGGTTTCCCTGTCCACAAGATCTATCTTGTTCACACACAGGATCTCAGCTTCTTCGATCTGGGTCATAATGAACTTTGGCACCTGGGAAAGCTCCACATCAAACCTGCTGGCATCCACAATAGTGACCACAGGAGCAAATGATAGGTCAGGTAGTCCCATCAAAGCCACATGCTCCTTGATCTGCAAGGGAAGAGCAATGCCTGTGGGCTCGATGATCAGCACGTCCGGATCATACTCCTCTTCCAGGGTCTGCAATGTGTACTCCATGCTGATCCTGAGTGTACAGCAGATGCATCCGCTTGTAAGTTCCTTTGCAATAAGTCCTGAACCTGACAAAGTATCTCCATCTACCCCCACTTCTCCGATCTCGTTCACTATTATAGCAACCCTGTGACCTTTTTCCACCATATGCCTGCCGAGACTTAGCAATGTTGTCGTTTTTCCGCTTCCGAGAAATCCACCAATGATTATCACTTTCATTTAGAACACCTTTGAACTCATTATACAATATGACAAACAGAGAATAACACTTGTACAACATAAAGGATAATACCGGACACAGCGACTTAAAGGTCTTCTGCCAGTGATCCATTATTCTTGCAACTGAGGCAGTTCCACATGAACTGTGGTACCTTTGCCTTCTTCGCTCTCTACCCAGATCTTTCCCCCATGTGCTTCCACTATGGTTCTGGAGATATACAATCCCAGCCCTGTACCTCCGTACCTTCTGCTGGCAGATGAATCGACCTGGTAGAACCTCTGGAACAGATGAGGTATATGGTCAGCGGGTATACCTATACCAGTGTCCTTGACTTTGATATGCACACCTTCAGATGTTTTTCTTGCACTAACAGTGACCCTTCCATGCTCTGAAGTGAACTTAAGGGCATTGTCAATGAGATTTGTCAGCACATCGGTCAGTTTGTCCTTATCGCCTCTGACCGGCGGAACATCTTCAATGTACGTTTGAAGGGAAATACCCTTGTTCTTTGCCTGCAGGAGTTGATCATGGACACAGTTATTGATAAGCTCTGCAAGCTGCAGTTTTTCAAAATAATACCTCATCCTCCCCACTTGGGCCCTGCTAAGATAGAGCAGTGAATCCACAAGACGCCTGAGCCTATCGGAATTGCGGATGACAGTATCCATAGCCTTTTTTTGCTGATCGTTGATATCACCAAGAGTTCCATCAAGGACAAGCTGGCCATACCCCCTGATGGATGTAAGAGGTGTCTTGAACTCATGGCTTACATTGGACAAGAACTCATCCTTCATGCGGTCCAGGGATTTCAGTTCCTCGTTTGCTTTTGAAAGTTCCTCGTTTGCCTTAGACAGATCATCAGCATATTTTTTGAGGCTATCCTCTGCCCTCTTGCGCTGGACCTGCCGCCACATACCTGCCATCAGCAGTGTAAGCTGTCGCACATCGGATTCATCATAATCTGTTTCTTTGTTACCCACCCCGGCAACTGCTACTATCCTATCCCCGTCAAAGACCGGTATGTTCATGTGTCTTGTTATTTTCACATGGTTCTCAGGATAGCCTTTCTTCAACGGATTAGGAGCAGCATAGTCATTAGTAATGATAGGCTTGCGCTGTCTGATGGCCTCACCCCACAATCCGATAGAGACCACCGGGTAATCTATTTTCATATCTGCAAGCTTACATTCTTCCATAACACCTTTGGACCAGGAACTTTTAGACCATGAATACATGGAAAAGACTGTTTCCTCTTCGTTCATGAAAGCCAGATATCCCAGTTTGCTCTGGGTGAGCCTCACTGCTTCTTCCTGAGTGAGGTCGGCTATTTCCTTAAGGGAAGTATCGGTCATCTGGCTCAGCTCCAGCAGAGCCTGCAATCTGGACTCATCGAGCTTCAAAGCCTCTTCAGCCTTTTTCCTCTCGGTGATATCCTCAAATATACCTATCCCGCCAAGAAGCTTGCCATCAGGGGATATGTTCGGACTATAATCAGCCTTGATGGGAGTAGCCTTGCCACTTATCACTGACCTGTATTCTCCCTCATAATGCCCCAGCTGCCTGGAAAGCACTGAGCGTACAGCTTCCATCATCTTTTCATCCTCAATGGAAGTGACCATATTAAAACCGATGAGCTTATCCTTTGTAGTACCCACGATCTTGAGGAACCTGTCATTACAATGGGTAATGGTACCCTTATCATCGAAATGGAATATGCCAAGAGGGGAGTTCTCAAATATCAGGCGATATTTCTCCTCAGCTGCAAGCAATGCCTCTTCTGCCCTTTTCCTTTCAGTGATGTCTTCTACCGTTCCCGCCATACCTTCATATTCACCAGAACTATTAAAAAGAGGATACAGTACACCGCTTTGATACAGGATTCCTTCCTCAGGGTTCACAAATGGCAAAAGATCATAAGATATGGCTTTTCTGGTGTCCTTTGCTTTGTGGAAGATATTAAGGAACTTTTCACCTGCATCTATAGCCATATCCTTTACGAAATCAAACAGATCATTGCCAAGTACCTGTTCTCTGGAAATCCCCGAAATTGCTTCCATGCCCGGATTAAAGAAGATGACCTTGTCATCCCTGTCCATAACCCACAAACCTGTCCATATCCTGTCAAGGATGCTGCTGTAAGGATCAGGTTTTTCAGAACACTGGTCATTTGCCTGAACTTGGTACTGAGATGTGCTTATGAATGACCATTTTCCTTGTTTTCTTATCATCACTTTATCATAGATCTCCAGCACATCCAGCGTCTGGGGACCGGAAAGAGCATCCCTCGGAAAAGCACGTATCATGATAGCACCGCTATTTTTGATCACCTGCTGAACATCCTTTTCATGAGAGAGGAAAAAAGACCAATCTTCCTTAGCCAGTACTATAGGAAACGATATCAACCGAAGTCCCGGATATCCGGCAGTTTTTGCTTTATCACAGGCTTTTTTTACTTCATCTGGTCTCAGGAAGTCAACTGTGTGTGAAGCAGACGGTAAGATACCGGAGGGTATTAGCTGGAGCTGACCCTTCCCCATAAGATCAGATACATCCATGCCAGCCTCTGTAAATGCATCAATGGCTTCTTCTGCCAGCTTTGGGGGCATGTAGATGACACAGCTTTCACCATGGTCTATACCAGCTTGCACATAGTTTGTCACTGTGTCGATCAGCTCAAAGGTAGTGGTATAGAGCAGAGCTATATGATCTGCGGGTCGCAACTGCCTAATTATATCAGTATCTGCCATCTTTCTCTACCGTCTTTCTCTACTATCGTCCTTTACACCAGTTCTCTTTATTGAATGATAAATATGTTGAATCCTGTGCAAGATAAAACATGATGATCAGCCTGCATAGTATATCCTGTATATCCGGCCATCGTTGTCATCACTTACGAACAGCGAGCCATCCTCACTGACCATTACATCCACGGGCCTGCCAAGCACATTGCCATCCTGGAGCCAGCCGGTGGCAAAATCATGAAGTGTCAGATCGGTCATGTTTATACGTATGATCTTATATCCTGTAGGTTCCTGCCTGTTCCATGAACCATGCAAACATACGAAGAGGTCACCAATATATTCTTCAGGAAAGGATCCACCATAATAGAAGTTAAGTCCCAGGGGAGCTGAATGGGCCTGGAGATCTATCAGGCTGGGCGCAGAATCCTCGCATGGATCACGGATGTATGTGTTCTTATCGAAATCAGTGTCGTGTATACTTTTACCGTAGCAGACAGGCCAGCCATAATCTTTACCTTCTTCCACCAGATTGATCTCATCCGGCGGAAGGTCATCACCCAGCCAGTCCCTGCCGTTCTCGGTAACATATAATTTGCCTGTAAGAGGATGAAAAGCCATGCCGACTGCATTGCGCATCCCTGTAGCGAATACCTTGCAATTGGTACCATCCAGGTCACAGCGTGTGATCGCTGCTCTTCTGGCATCCGTCTCGTAGCAGACATTACATGAAGAACCCACGCTCATGTACAGGCTGCCATTGTGGACCTTTACTGTTCTTGTAGAGTGACCGCCAGTGGGGATATTATCTAGCAGTACTTCAATGGTTTCTTTTTCTGCAACGAAGTTATTATCAGCATCTTTCACCCTGATGACCCTGTCCTCTTCAGCTATATAGAACCAGCCATCGTAATAGTCCAGACCATGAGGACGATCCAATCCGTCAATGAAAACTCCCACACTATCAGCCTTATGATCTCCATTCTGATCAGGGAGCACTGCTATCAGACCCTTGTTTGGGATGGACACCATAAGTATGCCATCTTTCATCAACATCATTCGAGGACCTGGAGCTGGTCCTGGATACGATATAAGACTATCACCGAGACCCTCTGCAAACACTTCTATCCTGAAACCCGGAGGTAGTTTTATATCAAGAAGATCCCCCTCGATGATAGCAGGTCTTATCCCCAGCTGACTGTAACCAGTCCATAGTATGACCAACAGAAGAATACCAATGCCCGCCAGGTAACTCCATTTCATATACAACACCTACCCATATCGAATGTACCCCCGATGAGCTCAGCACTCAATATAATGGACCCAGATATATTGGGTTGTGCAGTATGATAAAAAGTTTGCCTGGAGTGATGTTTGAATATAGAGAACATATATTTACTAAAAAACATTACTATCCTTAGATGTTTAGGAAAACGCGCAGATATCTCACGATCGGCCGGGTATTCATCAAATACAACCTTTTTTTCCTGCTATATAAGGATATAAAACGCAATTATATATCCAACAGTAAATGTACCTGTAGCCTGGACCTTGAAAACCGTGGTGGTGCAGCGAAGCTCCGTGATGCATTTGAAGAGCTGGGACCCAGTTTCATAAAGCTCGGACAGATGCTTAGCAGACGACCGGATATGGTGCCCAGGGCATATGTCATCGAACTGCAAAAACTGCAGGACAAAGTGAAACCTCTTGATTTCAGCCAGATGAGACCTTCTTTTGAAACAGGCTGCGAGTGCAATGCTCTTGGCAATAAGGACGAACACACGGGTGTTAACTATGGGGCTCAGGACATAGTTGAGATATTTGATGAGTTTGACACTAAACCCATAGCTAGCGCTTCAATCGGGCAGGTATACAAAGGTGTATTGGACGGAAAGAAAGTAGCAGTGAAAATATCCCGCCCCGGCCTCATTGATACCATAAACCTTGATCTTGCCATCATCGAGGACATGAAGCCCCTTATAGTGAAGATCATTGGTCTTGGAAATAATTTTGATGTGGACGCTTTCCTGAGGGAATTCAGGGAAGTGCTTACCAGTGAACTGGACTACAGGATAGAAGCCAGGAACATGATCCGGTTCTATGAAAATTTCAAAGATGATGAGAGTGTTCTGATCCCCAGAGTATATACCGACTACAGCCGGGACAGTATTCTTGTAATGGACTTTGTGGAAGGAGTGCAGGTAAAGGATCTGAAAGATGTGGACCAGGCCACCAGGACACACTATGCAAAACTGATCGCTGCCAGTTACCTGAAACAGGTATACCTCGATGGATTCTACCATGCAGACCCGCATGGTGGAAATATTATCGTAAAGGACGGGAAAATAGCTTTCATTGATTTTGGTGCTGTGGGCAAGCTGGACAACGAGCTTAAGCGTGATATGCTTAACCTGTTCTACGGAGTGTATGCCGAAAATGTGGAGATCGCTTCGGATGCGTTCCTGAAGATAGGGAAGCTGCGTAAAGAGGAAGTGGATATAGGCAGGTTCAGACGGGACATGGACGACCTGATAGCTGACCAGAAATACGGGCTTGGAGAAAGGCAGAGCGATAATTATGCAAAGATCGCTCTGAAATATAACATGTCTCTGCCAAGTGAGTTCTCCACCCTGGAAAAAGCATTGCTGCTTATAGAATCTGTTTGTTTGGACCTTGATCCGAAATTTAATCTGCTGGACGGAGCAAAACCCGTTATCTCAAAGGCCATAAGGGATCGGTACGCTCCGAAAAAAGCTTTTGAGGCCATTCAGCTTGAAGGGGACAGATATCTGGAGATCTTTAGGAACCTCCCTGCAGGCGTCAATGATGTCATTGAGACCATCCGAGGATACCGATTCGAAAAACTCCAGGAAAGTACATATAAGGTTAAAAGATACAGGCTGCTTGACAGATTGACCAGGAACCTGTTCCTTGCCGTAGTGGCCCTGATCTCTGCATACCTGATATTACTGGGAGAGAACAACACAATGATACTGGGAACAATAGGATTCCTAGCATCTCTTTTCCTGAGCGTGCTCATGTTCCAGAAGTGATGAACAAAAAAGAAGTGGAGCGAAATGACTACGCTCACACTTTTAAGGTCAGGATCGATCCTCTTGTTAACTTGTGATGGTCAGCTTTGGCCTCTGCTCAGCATTTGACCAGTCCGAACTATAGAAGGCAATATAGTTTCCATTCTCTATCTTTGCCTTGAGGAAGAAGCCGGTGTTATTGTATTTGCCATTTATGTACTGCTGTACAAGCTGTGTGACATCAAGATCATAGTATTGATCATCAGGCACTTTACCTGCCGGGAAGGTCAGAGAAGCATATGGAGTACTGCCCTGAGCAATACCGTTCTTATCGAACCAGTTCCCACCAGCCGTGTTCCACAGAGTACCTGATGCATGATAGTTCCAGTTCACATACTGTGGGTCCCACTGCACTGGCCTGTAAACCTCAACTACAGTATCAGAAGTGCGGGTAGCACCTGCGGGATAATACCAATATAGTGAGAGCGTTGCCTGGGATATAGTATCCATTGGGTTGTATGAGCTGAGATCGAACAGCATGACATCCCTGTAACCTGTCGTGCCAAGTTTTCCGATATCAATATAGATGGAACTG
>MVQW01000253.1 GCA_002067265.1 Methanomethylovorans sp. PtaU1.Bin073
ACATCCCAACAAGAACAAAAGATCATCACAAATGTGGTGACAAATTATATATACATATAGTATACAAAATAGAAGATTAAATTGACTATTTCCTAATTATGTCTTCAAAAAATGAGAACTTTTCAATCCCTGTATCTGGACAGGATGCAAGGGAATATTGTGAAGATAGCATTGTAGTCCTATCTCCGGAAGGGATAATCACTTATGCCTATGAAAATTGGCAAGAATTGATTGAAAATAATTACCTCGATCCTAAGAGATATGCTGAAGGGACCGATTACCTGAAGATCTGTGACGAGGCTAGCATTAAAGAGTCAGAAGCTGCTGCTGCTTTGGCGAAGGGGATAAGAGATGTAATTAATGGAAAAATGAAAAAATTCAAATTTCAATTTTCGTCTCATGGTCCGGATGAAAAGCACTGCATTTTGAAAATACAGCCACTTTCTCAAAACTGTCCTACAAGTGTGATATTACAATATGTAGATATCACTCAAAAGAAGGAAAAAGAAAAGAGAATTGAAGATGAGATCAGTACGTGGCGTATGCTTTTTGAGCAATCATTGGATGGATTAGTTCTTATTGACCAGAATGGGAAGGTTTTCAAGGCAAACCAAAAATTTGCTGAAATGCTTGGTTACTCATTGGAAGAGACTCACGAACTGCACATTTGGGATTGGGATACATTTTTTTCACGCGAGCATTTGTTAGACATGATCAAACGTACTGGTAATAAAAAGATCATTACCGAAACTTGCCATCGCCGAAAAGATGGTAGTTTAATTAATGTTGAAATTCATGGAAGTTCAGTTATCTTTGAAGAAAACAAGTTTAGTTTTTGTGTGTGCCGTGATATTACAGATAGAAAGCAGGCTGAAGAAATATTACTACATGCTAAACTGATCGCAGAGAGTGCAAATCGGAGCAAAGGAGAGTTCTTAGCCACAATTAGCCATGAACTGAGAACTCCATTAAATTCCATCATAGGTTTTTCTGACATGATGCTTACTGGAACTGCTGGAAATTTAAATGAAAAGCAGACAAAGTACTTATATAACATTTCAAATAGCGGCCAACATCTGTTGGCACTTATCAATGATATTCTTGACCTTTCGAAGGTTGAAGCCGGTAAAATGGAACTTGATTTAGAATATTTCTCTATACCAGATGTAATTAAACAAGTACAGGCTATAACAGAACCTCTTGCATTAAAGAAGAACATTGATATCGATGTTATTATCGACCCAGAGATTGATAGCATCAAGGCAGATAGGACAAAATTCTGCCAGATACTTTACAACCTTATAAGCAACGCAATTAAGTTCACACCTGATAAAGGCCATATAGAAATAACTGCAAAACGCATTGGAAATATTATTGAGATCAGTGTGAAAGATACAGGAATAGGTATTGCAATGAATGATCTTAATAAACTGTTCCAGCCATTCAAACAAATTAATCCATATATGACACGACAGTACGGGGGTACTGGCCTTGGCCTTGCTCTTGTTAAGAAGTATGTTGAGATGCATGGTGGCAAGATATGGGTCATAAGTGAAGTTGGAAAGGGTAGCAAATTTACATTCACGATCCGATATTAAATACCCATATTTATATTTCCCTGCTTTTAATAGTTTTAACTAATAATCACTGAACGGATCCCCTATGAATAATAGATAGACGATAAAACACAACTCTCAGGTTTGCATTCAAAGTATGCTATTTTTTGAGCTTAAGTAGTTTGTTCTGTATTTTATTTGTAGCATCGAATATGTAATAAGTAAATGCTGCATATACAATGGTTACAGCAGCCAGATCAAGGCACATCGTAATATTACTTTATTTATAAAAAAAGAGAGGAATGAGTAAAATGGGTGAATACGAATTAACAGACATTGAAAAAAAAGCCCTGGATAATTGGATAATGTCAAATATTGTCCCACAAAAATTACCAAATAAAAATTACACTAGTTATGCACTCAAAAATCTATTTGAACAAACACCTGAGGGTTTCTTTATCACAAACAAGCAGTTTAAGGAAGCGATGGTCAGATGTGATTTCGTACCTGTAAATAAAAATAAATTAAATTGGGAATTTCGAATTTCCCTGAAATCTCCAGGACTTAAATAGTCTAATATACACACTTTTTTCATGCTATACCGTGTCCATATTGCAGATTTTGTCCTATGATTTCTCTTACATATGAACATCATGAAATTAAAATTTGCAATTCGGGAATTGAACTGAAAAGATAAAGCCTCGGACGGGATTTGAACCCGCGGCCTCGTCCTTACCAAGGACGCGCTATACCCCTAAGCCACCGAGGCACACAGAATCAGTAGGGCATCCCCCTAATATACAGAATCTGTTAATAAGGTTTCGGTTGGATTCGAGTATGTCCAACTGGCTCATAGAATCTTTGAAGAGCGTTTATAAGAGCCAGCGGTCATCGATGGGAAAACGCTCATTGATCCACATGAGCACACCATTGTGGTGCACGATTTTATAGGAGCGTGAAAGCACAGAACTGGCTTCGAAAAGAGACTCCTGGCTGTGGATCTCCACGTCCTCGAAATCTCGACGCGTTTCGATATTATGGTCACGCAGTATTCTACCGATAGGGATATCAGCCTTGATCATATCGCACTTCACGCCCGGAGGCATTTTCTCAATAGCCGAGAGTGAACGTGCGTACACGTAAGGCGTTTCACCTGCCGTGAGAGTGACCACACGGTCATTGATATCCGCGCCCACTTCCACACCGAACATCTGAGCCATCCACTTGTCAGCAGGAATGACATGCTGATATTCAGTCATCACTGCCGTCGGATGGCCAGTCATAATCTCCAGCAGGAACGTCACAGACCCATCAGTACCTGCGCACACCCGCAGACAAGTAGGAATGCGGAAACTCTTCAGCTTTTCAAGGAATTCGCTATCCATATGAATGATGTTTTTGATAGTTCAAGAAATTTACTTGGATACTTCCTCTTTAGCCTTCTTCAGGCGCTCCTTGGCTGTGTAGCCAGTAGCCTTGTACAGGAAATCCCTATATCTCTTGTTTGTGTCCAGAATAGCTTCATCATCCGTGACGGTAGTATCAGATTCAGTATCTACTGCCATTTTTTTGTTCTGTATCCAGACAGTAAGC
>MVQW01000254.1 GCA_002067265.1 Methanomethylovorans sp. PtaU1.Bin073
CCTGCGCCTGCCTTACTCTTGCCGGAAGATGCAACAATATCATCGATCCTGAGGATCATAACAGCAGCTTCAGTAGCTGAGTTTATGGCCTGAGTCTTTACTCTCAGTGGCTCAATGACATTTTCTTCCCACATGTCAACTACCTTGCCAGTATATACGTTCACACCAGCTTTTTTGTTACCCTTCTCGTGCTGGGAACGCATCTCAACAAGTATGTCAATGGGATCAAGTCCGCCATTCTCTGCAAGAGTTTGCGGAATAATTTCCAATGCATCTGCAAATCCATTTACTGCAAGCTGTTCCCTGCCTTTAAGGGTTGCAGCGTACTGTCTGAGCTTCAGTGCAAGTTCAACTTCAGTTGCACCTCCGCCTACTACTACCTTTCCATCTTCCAGGGAAACGCCTACGACCCTCAATGCATCATTGAGTGCACGCTTGAGACCATCGACTATATGAGTAGTACCTCCATGAAGAACGAGAGATGCGGTCTTTGTGTTCTTACAGTCCATCACAAAGGTCATCTTGGTGCCTTTGACTTCTCTTTCTTCAACATAGCCTGCGTAACCAAGGTCATCGATGAGGATCTCAGTGTCATCCTGAACGATAGTAGCACCTGTTGCCCTGGCTAGCTTTTCCATATCGCTCTTCTTGATCCTTCTGCATGCGTAGATACCAGCTTTCTCCAGATAGTACTGAGCGAGGTCATCGATACCTTTCTGACAGAACACCACATTTGCACCGGTCTTGATGATATTGTCGACCTTTGCCTTGATCATCCTTTCTTCCTGATCCACGAACAACTGCATCTGTTCAGGGGAAGTGATCTTTATCTCAGCATCCTTCTCGATCTTGTTGAACTCAATAGCAAAACTTGTCAGCATGACTTTGGCATTATCGATCCTTTGTGGCATGTTGGGCCTGACACGGTCCTTGTCTATTACAAGCCCCTTGATCAGTTCTGTATCCTTTATACTGCCGCCTTCACGCTTCTCAATAGTAATATCCTCTATGTCTACGATATAGCCTGATTCAGTCTTCTCAGCCACTGAGAGTGCTGCATCAAGAGATAGTTCAGAAAGGAAATCCTTGTATTCCCCTGCACCTTTTCCTGTTAGAGCAGTTGAAGCGATCTTCTTCAATGCCACTCTGTCTTCAGGTGAAACATCAACAGTAATAGTATCCAGGATCTCTTCGCATTTTGCAGCTGCCTGCCTGTATCCACTGGTGATAATAGTTGGGTGGATACCTTTGTTCATCAGTTCTTCTGCCTTTGTGAGCAATTCGCCTGTGAGTATTGCTGCAGTGGTGGTTCCATCCCCAACTTCGTCATCCTGGGTCTTGGACACTTCCACTACCATTTTGGCAGCTGGGTGCTCAATATCCATTTCCTTAAGAATGGTGGCTCCGTCATTGGTGATAACTATGTCACCCAATGAGTCTACAAGCATTTTGTCCATGCCTTTGGGGCCCAGTGTGCTCCTCACTGCATTTGCCACAGCCTTTCCTGCAAGGATATTGATGCTCAGAGCATCTCTACCCCTGGTCCTCTGATTCCTGTTACCTGCATAGTGTGCTGGTTGTCCAGCCATTCGTGCTGCCAAATCATTAACCTCCTAGTAATAATTGAACGATCAATTTGAACATTGAAGTGCCGTTATCGAAGATATTCAACACTCGATAGTTGAATCTAGATGCAAGCAGTTCTATATAAAGGTAACCAATGGAATATAAACAGGAAATCGAACTTGTATGAAGAAAAAGAATAAAAATGAGGAGCCCTTTTCAATGCAAACGGGCCTAGATATATAGCTTCTTGACGTGATTGATAATAGCACGATAAACATATTCCCTGTAGTAAGCAGGATCAGGGATAGTAAATATAGCCAATCCACCCACATTCCAAGCTACATTAGAGATGACTCTCTTCTGCTCCATCTCATCCACCATCTGCTTCACCTTGGAGACATCTTCAGCAACCTCCCTCCAATCCCCCTGATGAGCTGTGGAAGGAGCCATTTTGAGACTCAATTCAAATTGCTGCAGAGCAAATTGATATGTGTGAAACCATTGAATGTCATCCTTTTCTACCTTGGCCTTTCCAAGTCTTGCATCTTGAACAAGCTCCTTGATAAGCAACTCAAAATCTGAAGACTTAAAGTCCCTACAGTCCAACTTATCCATGAACATTTTTATTTGTTCCATTACAAACACCCATTATAGATGGGTGCTGAAAGCTGATAAGAGTATCTAATACTCAGTTTTTGGATACAGTGAATGCAAGGGAATATTTTAAATATGACCCTGGTCATTTATGACTGTAGTCATATTTCAAGAAATCAGAATAAAGAAGGATAAAATGTCCCTTCGTGAAAAGAAGAAAATCGAGACAAAGAACAGGATATTTGAAGTATCGGGCAAATTGTTCAAAGAAAAAGGCTTTGAAAACACTACAATAGATGAGATTACAAAAGAAGCCGGGATTGCTAAAGGTACTTTTTTCAATTATTTTCAGACTAAAGAGTCTCTTATTTTGTACTTTGCGGAGCAAAAAGCCGATTTGATCTACGACTTGAAAGAAGAAGAAGCTTTAACCCATCTGCCTACAAAGGAAAGGATCAAAAAATCCCTCGTAGCAATGGCTGAAAGCTACGAGAAGGACAAAGATCTTACAAAATTGTTGTTCATGGAATATAGAAGATACATAGAGATATCACGACCTGAACTCAATAAAGAGAGAAGCCCACATTACCGTCTGATCAAAGTGCTTCAGGACTTACTGGAAGAAGGGATCACAAAAGGGGATGTAAGAAATACAGATACAAGAATTGCAGCTGAAACGCTAAATGCACTGTATTTTCACACTTTAATGATGTGGCTGAAATCGGAGAAAGATTTCTCTTTTTCAGGAGACATCTCTGCAAAGATCGATCTGTTATTTGAAGGTATAGGAGATTGATTATAATGCAAGCTATAGAGGTTGAAAAACTAACTAAGGAATTCAACGGATTTGTTGCTGTAGACCATATTTCATTTAGTATAAAAAGTGGAGAAGCATTCGGTTTGCTTGGCCCAAATGGAGCAGGCAAGACAACGACCATGTCCATGCTCTCAACTATGCTGAAACCAACTTCAGGAAAAGCATCTGTCAATGGTTTTGACATATTGAAAAAAGAAGATGACGTTAGAAAATCCATTGGTATTGTTTTCCAAGACCAGAGCCTTGATGAAGAACTCACTGCTTATGAAAACATGGATTTTCATGGCAGACTTTACCGCATCCCGAAGGACCTGCGAGAGGAAAGAATAAAGGAACTTATGAAACTTGTAGAACTTGATGATAAAAAAGACAACATAGTAAAAACATATTCCGGAGGAATGAGAAGGCGTCTGGAAATAGCAAGAGGGCTGTTACATGAGCCTCGGGTGCTCTTTCTGGATGAGCCAACTCTTGGCCTTGACCCTCAGACAAGGAACCATCTCTGGAGCTATATTGACAAGCTGAACAAAGAAAAAGGGATTACAATAATCCTTACCACCCATTATATGGAAGAGGCAGACAAGCTTTGCGACAGGATAGCAATAATCGATATGGGAAAGATCATCGCATTAGACACATCGGAGCGGCTTAAGGAAAGTATAGGAGGGGATGTTATCGAAATAATATCCTCAGAACGAGAAAAACTCCATTCTATGATCAAAACATTTTCCTGGGTCAAACATGTGGACGTGCACAATGGATCTGTCACTATCAATCTACAGAATGCAGAAAAACATGTTGCAGAGATTGTAAATCTTGCATCTGAGAATGGTATTGAAATTGAATCAATATCGATTCATAAGCCCACCCTTGAAGATGTCTTTTTGTATTATACAGGCAGAACGATGAGAGAAGAAGAAGCCAGCACTAAAGATCGCATGCGTATGATGCACAGGTCCCAGAGGAGATAAAAATGGATATAGTATATACTATCTGGTTAAGAAGTGTAAAACGGTACCTGCGTTCTAAAAGCAGAATAGTAGGCAGTTTAGGTATGCCCATATTCTTTTTGCTGGTCCTGGGCTTTGGGCTTAATTCCGTGGTCAGCCTTCCTGGTATGAGCCACGGATATATAGGATTCATCATTCCAGGTATCATTTCTATGAGTGTCCTGTTCACATCGGTATTCTCAGGCATACAGATAATATGGGACAAACAATTCGGATTCTTGAAAGAAACATTAGTAGCACCTGTGACCAGAATGGAGATCATGCTGGGGCAAACAGTAGGAGGGGCTACGACTTCCCTAATCCAAGGACTCATAATACTTGTGATCTCTTTATTCTTGGGACTGAAGATCAACAGCATCCCGGGATTTGCTTTGGCAATTTTATTTATGATATTGGTAGGGCTTTCCTTCACTGCATTTGGCATTGCCATTGCATCCAGAATGGAAGACATGCATGGCTTTCAGCTCATAATGAACTTTGTAATTTTCCCGATCTTCGGACTTTCCGGGGCACTATTTCCCATAGATAGCCTGCCATCTTGGCTAAGGTCCCTGACCATGCTGGATCCGCTTACATATGGAGTAGAAGGAATAAGATATGGATTACTGGGAACTTCTCAGATAGACCCATTAGTGAGTTTTGTAGTACTTACAGGATTTACAATATTCATGGTGATCTTTGGAGCCTACCTGTTCCGCAAGATCAGTATCTGAGAACAA
>MVQW01000255.1 GCA_002067265.1 Methanomethylovorans sp. PtaU1.Bin073
AGTGGCCTTCTTAGTGAAAATGAGGAGATACTCTGGAGCGAATGCGGTATTTCCCATGCTGAGCAGTTGAAGACTGAAATGAACCGAGAAGTGGGAAAGTTGATCGCAGCCAAGACCGGTAAAGCGGTTGAGTTCGAACAGCCAGAAATCGTTGTGATGCTAGATCTTGCTTCTGAAACCCTTAGCCTGCAGGTAAAGTCTCTTTATATCCAGGGTCGCTATAAGAAGCTTGTAAGGGGTATTCCTCAAACAAGGTGGCCATGCCGTAATTGCAAGGGACGTGGATGTGAAAAGTGTAATTTTACCGGTAAGCAGTACCCGGAGTCTGTGGACGAGCTGATTAAAAAGGATGTAATTGCTGCAGCATGTGCTTCTGACACGGCATTCCATGGGGCAGGACGTGAAGATATTGATGCACTTATGCTTGGCAGTGGCAGACCATTTGTGGTGGAGGCTATCAATCCCAAAGTTCGTACTATTGATTTGGAACAGCTTCAAGAGAATATTAATTCTTATGCATCCGGCAAGGTGGAAGTAAACGGATTGCAGGTTGTATCAAAGGAAATGGTAGAGAAGTTGAAATCTGCTCATGCGGATAAAGTATATAACCTTAAAGTTACATTCACTGACCCAGTTTCAAAGGAAGAACTAATATCAGCACTGGAAAGTCTTTCAGGTGCAGAGATTCAGCAAAGGACGCCCCAACGCGTATCTCACAGAAGGGCTGATCTAACCCGAAAAAGGTATGTGCATGCCATAGAACTTTTAGGATTAGAAGCAGATCATGCGATTGTGAGAGTTAGGTGTGAAGGCGGTCTCTATGTCAAGGAGCTTGTGTCCGGTGATGAAGGGCGGACTGTTCCGAGTCTTACCGGTGTGCTAGGTAAACAAGCAAAAGTTACCGAACTTGATGTAGTGAATGTTGATATTTGAACTATTATCCATTAATCACAATACAACGGAGAAGAATTATGTCACATGGTGAGAGACACTGTACAAGGTACAAATTGAAGAAGACCATAAGGGAAAGAGGAATTTCCCCTGTAAGTAAGGCTATTCAGGAATTCGATAACGGGCAGATGGTACATATCGATATCGATCCAAGTGTCCAAAAAGGAATGCCAAACCCTAAGTTCCAGGGAAGCACAGGTAAAGTACTTGGGCAGAGGGGCAGAGCCTATTTATTACAGGTGAGAGACGGGAACTCTATGAAAGAGGTCATTTCTCTTCCACAGCACCTGAAACCTCAAAAGTGATGGTATTCTTATACCTTCACTGGCAACGCTTTAGCTTATTATCGATAGATATATCTTGATGTTTTAGTATATCAGTATATATTTATCGATATAGAGTTCCATATACTGTAGGATACATTAAGAGTGTATTTAGATGATAGTAAAGAACATTCTAAGTGAAGAACTTCTGACAATCTCAGAGGTCAGGGAGATGCTCAATGAGATCATGGAGGAGCGCCTGAGCAGAGAGGAAGAGCTCCGGTATGAGCTACGCAAAGCTATAAACCATGCGGAGATGTTCTCAAGGATGAGCGCCCAGAAGTCAAGGGAACTCGTTAACAAGCTCATGGAGCTGGAAAAGATGAAGCCAGAGATCGCTGTAAGGATAGCTGATCTGGTTCCTCAGAGCAGGGATGAGCTTAGAACCTTGTATGCAAAGGAAAGGTATACACTTTCCGAAGCAGAGCTGGACTCGATATTGGACCTTGTGAGTGAGGCAGTAGAATAGATTTATATTTGAAAATCTCATTTCTATTTTGATTTTGTACGCAATCATTAGCGGTTAGTTTCACGGAAGTGTTTAGTATGATTACTAGGGGAAAATCACCTGATCGAGAGGATTATGCATGGATCATAGATTACCTGCCTTATGGCAGTAGTGTGGATTCCAAGCCTTCCTATCAGAAAAAACCTATCGTTCAGGCTGTAGGAGAAAAACACTTTGTCCTCATGGAACTGGTGCCAAAGGAAAACGCAGTTCCTCAGATCCAGTCGAGGGTTTACATTGGTGAAGGGGACCGTGATATCATCGATCATGTCAAGCACAGGATTAGTTTCAATGAACTAAGTCATGGGTCTCAGCTGGAGCTTCCATACATCCTTGAACAAATAGTGCTTCTCAATGAGCAGCGTTTTGTAGATTTCTTTAATGATGCTCATCCGATCACCAATCGGTTGCATATGCTGGAACTACTTCCGGGCATTGGAAAGAAACTCATGTGGGCTATCATTGATGAACGCAAAAAGGGCGAGTTTACAAGTCTTAAGGAACTACATGGAAGAATAGGGAGCCTGCATTCTCCTCAAAAGATCATATCTAACCGTATAATTGAAGAGCTCAAAGATGATAATATCAAATACAGGCTCTTTACCACACCTATGCGTCGTGCTAAGCAAGAATAAAGGGTGAATAGGTCCTTGGTTCGCAGTATCCTGCGCCATTATGGCATATATGGGGGGCAGCATGACCAGCATTTTCTTGTGGATGAGAGGATACTGGACAGGATAGTTGAGTCTGCAAATATTGCTTCAGGGGAAACTGTTCTGGAAATTGGTGCTGGTATAGGTAATCTCACAGAGCGTTTATTGCCCCTTGCAGCTAAAGTGATAGCAATAGAACTTGATCCTAAGCTTATAGCTGTGTTGGAAGACCGTTTCAAGGGTGAGGAAAAACTACAGCTTATTCACGGTGACGTTTTGGGGGTAGCATTACCTCCTTTTGATAAAGTGGTTGCAAACCTTCCTTATTCTATTTCTTCTGAAATCACATTCAAATTGTTCAAGCATGATTTTAAGTTGGGTATACTTATGTATCAATATGAGTTCGCCCAGCGCATGGTTGCAAAGCCCGGTTCAGGCGACTATAGCAGATTAACAGTTAACACTGCATACTTTGCAGATGCTTCAATTATAATGAAGGTTCCAAAAGGTGTTTTTTCCCCTCCTCCTCAAGTAGAGTCTGCAGTTGTGAAGATTTGTCCTCGTCCGGCTCCTTTTGCTGTAACTGACAGAGACTTTTTCCTGAAGTTCGTTACGGCTATTTTTACTAAAAGGAGAAAGAAAATAAGAAATGCTATCCTAGAAAGCAATCACATGCTAGGCATAAGGGATGTTAAGCATGTTGTTTCCAAGCTGCCGGAAGATATGATGGCATTAAGGCCCGAGAACCTGGGTCCAGAACAACTTGCTGCATTATCCAATATGATTCTTGCACTGCAGCAGGAGGTATGATGCCCTGCATCACCTACAGAAATGCCTGTGTGGAATTTGTGGATGATGTGTATGAGCCGGCAGAAGACTCCTTTCTTCTTACAGATGCGGCACTTACTTTTGCAAAAAAGGATTTTAGAATATTAGAAATAGGCACAGGCACAGGTTTTGTTTCTGCGGTAATACAAGCCAACATGGATGTGGATCTTCTCGCTACAGACATAAATCCACATGCAGTGAAATGCGCCTGTAGTAATGGTGTTTCTACCATCAGAGCAGACATGTTCTCTGCTTTCAAGCCAGTTCAGTGTTTTGATATGATCATTTTCAACCCTCCTTATCTTCCCACTTTAGATGACGATAAGGTTCCTGGGTGGCTCAACTATGCTTTTGATGGTGGTGTTGACGGCACAGAACCCCTACGCAGGTTCCTTGAAGGTGTTTGTCTATACCTTTGTCCTACTGGAACCGTTCTAGTATTGGTTTCCTCACTTACGGGTATTGGGCAGACACAGTCGTGGATGGAAGAAGCTGGCCTTGAAACTGAAATAGTGGCAAGAGAAAAATGCTTTTTTGAAGAGCTGGTAGTACTGAAGGGCACTTTAAAGAGCAAAAATAAGAATGGCAAATGTGTAAAGTGACCTTTGAAGGTCACATAAAAGCATCTATTAATTCATCTATATGTGCCTGATCTTTGGGTCTGCTGATAAGTTTTCCTTCTTTTAGTATGCTAAATCCATCTTCAAGGATGGGTTTTTCTTTCTTGTAAAATACCCCTATGGGAATTTTATCTCCCCATTCCAGAGACCTCTCAAAAGCAGTTATCCTATCATCAGGCACGTATCCTTCTTCATCAAGCCTATACACTCTCTCTGCATACCACTTGAATGTGTTCAGTTTATTAAAAGACACGCAAGGTTGCAGTATATCTACGAGTGCAAAACCCCGATGATTAATCGCTTCCTCCAGGATGGCTATCAGATGTTCGATATTTCCTGCATATCCTCTTGCCACAAAGGAGCAGTCTAAGGAAATAGCAAGTGCCAGGGGATTGAGCGGCGTATTAAATACTCCATGTGTCTGGACTTTGGTTTTCATACCCAGTTCGCTTGTAGGTGAAGCTTGGCCTTTGGTAAGACCATATATCTGGTTATCATGCACTATAGCGGTTATGTTTGGGTTGCGCCTGATAGCATGTATTATATGATTACCACCCTCGCCATAGGCATCACCATCTCCGCCGACTGTCAGGACTGTTAACTCATGGTTGGCTATTTTTGCTCCAGTAGCTGGTGGCAGTGTTCTTCCATGCAGCCCATTAAATGTATTGCATTTCATGTAATGGGGCAGCTTGCCTGCCTGTCCTATGCCGGATACTATCAGAACTTCATGTGGCTCCTTTCCGAGGTTCACCAGTGCTTTCTTCATGGCTTTAAGTATTCCAAAATTGCCGCATCCTGGGCACCATTCAGTTTCGAATTCTAGATAGTCATCTATTGTAACCATCATATCACCTTCTTTTCCCTCAGAGCACGCATCAAGTAGCCGGGTGTGAATGGCATCCCGTCGAACCTAAGCAAGTTAATGTCAACAGGTATGTCTGCTTCTGTTTTCAATA
>MVQW01000256.1 GCA_002067265.1 Methanomethylovorans sp. PtaU1.Bin073
ATATTCAAACCTGTTGATGCAATTTACTCCGCCATTACAGACCACAAAAGGATATTGTTTCTCAGACTCTGAAACGTCCTGGTCCATTATACCGCCTATCTGTTTGGCAATCTCGAAACCGCCAACCGGACAACCGTTGATAGGAGCACCTTCATTCACTACACGCTGTGCAAAGTCTGCACATCCTGCGTAACCGCATGCTCCGCAATTAGCATTGGGTAGTACACTCAGGATCTCATCCACAAGAGGATTAGTTTCCACTTTGAACTTGCGGGAAGCAACTATGAGGAGGATTCCTACGGCAAGACCGAGCCCGCCAAGGACAGCTACCGATTGTATTAGTAAAGTAGTAAGGTTCATACAGGTATCACCCAGAAGTAATTAACAAAGGCCATTGATAACATCAAAGCCAAAAGGAATGCCTGCGGAAGACCCCGTATAGATGTCGGAATAGTGACAAGCGTAGAACGCTCTCTGATTGAAGACATCATTAACATCACGATTGTATATCCGAGGGCGGCAGAGAAAGCGAACAAGACACTCTGTATAAAGTTGTAATCTGACCTTACGTTCAGTAGCACAGCACCAAGCACAGCACAGTTAGTACTGATCAAAGGCAAGTATATGCCTAAGGAACGATAAAGTGCAGGAATGTTTTTTCTTACAACGAACTCAACAAGCTGCACAAGGGCTGCTATCACGACGATAAAAGCAATTAGCCCGAGGAATTCCAACTTAAGAGGGACTAGTACGTATGTATAGAGTGGATAGGATACAGCTGCTGATAGGGTCATCACAAAGATAACGGCACCAGACATACCCCCGGCACTTTTTACATCCTTCGTTACACCCACAAAGGAGCATAGACCAAGGAACTGAACAAGGAGGAAATTATTAAGGAATAAACCATCCATGAAAATGGAGAAAAGCGCTTTTTCTACCATTTTATTCACCTCTCACACGCTTTTTCTCTTTTTGGTAATTGATTATAGCCATCAGGATACCGATGGTAAGGAAAGCACCACCTGGAAGGATCATCGTTGTAACAGAGGGATTTACAGGAAGACTGATGATTGTTTGTCCAAATGTTACGATCTGTCCTGTACCAAGTAACTCGCGTATCCCGCCTATTAGCATAAGAACCAGGAGGAAACCTGTAGATACACCAAGTGCATCTATTACAGAGTAAAAAGCATTATTTTTGCTTGCATAAGCTTCTGCCCGACCAATAATAATACAATTGACAACAATGAGTGGAATAAATACACCCAAAGCTTCATACATCGGTGGGAAAAATGCTTCCATGACCATATCAACAATTGACACGAATGTGGCGATGATGATGATAAAGATTGGAAGCCTTACCTGCGAAGGGGTCTGTTTTCTTACAAGCGATACAAAGAGATTGGAAAATATCAGCACAAAAGCAGTTCCTGCTGCCATCCCTATTCCATTTTCAACTGATGTTGTTACTGCAAGAGTGGGACAAAGGCCAAGTACCAGGCCAAATGTTGGGTTGTCCCTAGTTAAACCTCGAATGAATTCACTTACTGGGTCCATTATCTCACCTATGCCTCAGTACTTTTTATTGATTCTACTTTTGAATTAAGGGCATCTACTACGGCCTTAGAAGAGATCGTAGCACCTGTTATAGAGTCTATAGAACCACCTGAGCTTGAAAGACTAAGCTGGCTAAGCGGAAGAGCATTGAACTGGTTTCTAAAAGCATCCTCTGCTATCTTTGATCCTAACCCTGGCGTTTCTTCCTGGGAAAGGACACTCATTCCGGTGATGGTGCTGAATGAGGAATCAACGCCACCTACAACCACAATTGTACCCTTGGCACCTGCTTGTGAGCTTAAGAATGCATATCCCATGAGATTTCCAGATGTATCCTTGGCACGGTAGTAGAGTATCTCTTGTTCACCGGTTTCAGCGTTCACCTGATCACCATATACAGGTTCAAAGGTAGCATCTGGCATTACTTCAAGAAGCTTCAGATTCATCGCTTTTTGTTCATTATCCTGCAACTGTGCCTGAGTCGGAACATAAGTAATACCAAGAAGTGCAGCTGCCACAATAGAAATTAACACAAGCTTACCGACTACGACAACGAATTCTTTATCAGTCATCTGATAACACCTCTACCTTTAGACCGGAAGGCATTTTTTTCGCAATCCTAGATCGCCACTTACCAAGAAATCCTTCTGTACCATATGAGGCTGGAGCAGTATTGACCTCTATGAAAGATGCAACACAATTTGCAAGGAACAGACCATAGATTGTAGCATCTACATAATTTGCGAAGTAACCATAGATAGATACCAACAAACCGCACACTATTCCATATATAAGACGGCCTTTCTTAGAAACTGGTGATGAAGGAGTATCTGTGGCAATGAAAAGTATACCAAAGAATACAATTCCTATCATTGAATAACTGAGTTCGCTGCTGAGGTCAAAAAATCTTAATAGCGCAGACATATACATCAAAGGATTTAGTGCACCTTTACTTGCCAGTTCTGCCATTGAGAACAAAACATTGAGAGCCTGCGGAAACACTACCATTGTAATGAAAAATGCCAATGGTATTCTCCATTCTACATACTTTTTGTAGATAAGGTACACTCCAAGTATTATGGCAATCGGAGATACTTCAACTAATAGTCCAGCACCATTCTCAAGCAATAGATCAGATAACTGTCCTATATGTGGAATCGATACGGGGGTCATTAAACCGCTCCATGCAGTTTTGCAGAAAATCCAAGCTGCAAGCACCGGATTAAACACATATGAACCTATTCCACCAAATGCGAGTTTTGCAATTGCTATGGCAAAGAAAGAACTTACTATAGGTATCCACAAAGGAACTTCAGGGGCCATTAAAAGAGCGAGCATAAGTCCTATAAAGACCGCATTGCCATCTTTTACAGTCACTTTCTGCTTGAACAGGGCCTGAACACCAAATTCTGTTGCTACTGCTGCAAGTACACTTACAAGAATTATACTTAAAGCAGGTATACCAAAGAAATATATGGACACAAGGCTAACCGGCACAAGAGCCAGTACTTTGCCCCACATTATTGATCCGAACGTAACTTTTGATTTTCTATGAGGGGGAGCAGATATAGTAAAGGTCATTTATTCACCTCCGCAGCAACCAAGCTTCAGATTTGAAGATTCTTTTGCAGGAATGTTTTCATAGGCCTTTTCAATGGCATCCTTTGCGTATCGTATCAATTGCAGAATATGGATCTTGGAAGGACAGACCACTGAACAGTTTCCACATTCTATGCAATTATCAATATATATCTCATGACACTCATCAAAACGACCTTGATCGGCCAAAGCAGCAAGCTTGTTTGGAAGTAGATCTACAGGACATACATCCACACATGCTGCACAATGAGTACAGGCAATTGTTTCATCAGTGTCTACATCTTCCAGTTTCTGTAGAGTTATTCGAGTAGTGGTCTTTGTGACCGGAACCTCATCAGTGTACTGGGCAACCCCTGTCCTCATTCCATTAGCGATAAGTTTTCCAGAGGTTATTGAATTTCCAGCACATGCCTCTATCACATCTTTAAAAGGTGTACCAATTCTGACGACTACATGAGATGGACAATTCACAAAACCTTCTAAGGAAACATAGGTCTCATAATAGGGCTTTCCTTCGTGTACGGCATCATATACTGCTTTTGCCGATTTTACACCACATACAGCTACACCAACATCTGCAGGAGTGCAGCCTGGTGAAACTTTCCTGCCTGTAACATTATAAGTGAAGAAATTGAGGATACGTTTACCATATATCCTCTCCTGGGAAACTACCAGAATGTTAGATTCACGATCCTTGAAGTAGTACCCGATCCTGCGGTTGCCTATAAGGGGTGCTACGACCAATTGTTTCCCTTTCAACTTAAATTCTTCAAAAGCCGCTATAGACTCATGGTCATCGCTTCGGATAACAATCGCACCTTTCGATGCTCCTGCTGCTTTCATTAGAAGCTGCAGTGCATCAAGCATTTGAGTACTGTATTCTAACGGAGCTTTGAACTTCCCACCAATCCATTCCGAAGAAGTGGCGTTTATCAATACAATGTCTATATTCTTTCCCTCTGGCTTAAGAACAGTCTGTGTGGGAACACCATAGTGTTCTACTATACCCGAATTTTTTATTATTTCAATGAGATCCTTTTGGGAAGGGTTCTTCATTGGAGAGAAGGGCACTGTTTCCTCACTTTCTATGGTATCTATCAGAATGCTTAACACTTTATTACCATCGGGATGTGGAGCCTTCTCTATAGAGTGGACCACACCACATACACTAGAATGGACAGAAGAAGAGTAGCTGTCCTTAGAGTCGCCTATTTTCTGCCCTATGATAACTGAATCTCCCTTCTTGACCATTGGGATACAAGGAGTTCCCTTGTGTTGGGCGAGGGGAATTATCACCCTCTTTGGCAATTTATCTAATCTTTTGATTTCCATCACGATCACTCCTTAAAAAGCTGGCTCCCTCTCTACCTCTACAGGCTTTTGTCCCGGTATAGTCACTGGGATCTCTTTTGCAGAGAAGTTAGTGGGTGGTGTTGTTTCTGCGGGATCCTTATCATAACCCAACAGTGTCCAGTTTACATGCAAAGATCCTGAAGCAGACACGCCGTGACAGTTGTCACATTTCAGAGGATCAGACATTCCGATGTCCTTGCTTACAATGTTGTGGCTTACCTGATACAGAAGATCAACATGTCTGAGAATGGCATTTGGATAATCAGGCTGTTTATCAAGGTTCCCATCATAAGAACGTATTTCAGAAGATGTTACCTTGCCATCACCATTTGAATCGGCCGCTTTTACAATAGATGGAGATATCGGATTACCCAAAGAAGAACTATTATCTGGATTTGTAAGAACATCCTGATCCAATCCTTCGTCCCACCATACACCGTTTATCGGGTTGAAAGCTTTCAGCTTTACGCCTTCTTCATCCTTACTGGCCATTACCGGTAGTTTTTCGTTGTATATTCCCTTTGACCAGGCAAGAGTTGGAGTGAAATTTGACTCGTGATAGGTTTCCTCAAGAACTCCATTTTCCCAGCTGAAACTGCTTATTGGAGCTTTGCCAGTGATATTTCCTCCTGGCAACATGGGGATATGACAGGTTTCACATTCAATGGTCTCAAGATGTGCGTCAACAATGCCTCCGTGAGAAATGCCTGCATGACAACCCTCTGAATCACAGCTCTTTACCTCCACATAGTCTTCGTGAGTGGAATCAAGAGGAATCCTGCGGCCTATCTGGTGCTCATCTGTTTCATGGCATTCAACACAATTTACATTGGCATGAACATCATATTCGGAATAGTTCTCAGCCATCCACGCCACTGCACTGGTAGATGCTTCATTTTGATGGCAAGTGGTACCACA
>MVQW01000257.1 GCA_002067265.1 Methanomethylovorans sp. PtaU1.Bin073
CCTTGAGGTCAAACTAATTGAAAAGATTAGTGGCGATGACTGGAAAGGAGATAAGCTCCATAAGGGAACAACCCTTGGTGATATAGTCAATATCAAACGTAAGTGATTGAAAGGAGTTGTAAGTTAATGAGCCTTAAGGACAAGAAACTGGGAATAATCGGAACAGGCAAGATGGGATCTGCTCTCATAAAAGGCATATGTGATTCAGGCATAATCTCTTCCTCCGATATCTATGCAAGTGATGTGTATGAGGTTGGACTTGAAAAAATGAGATCTGAATTGGGTATCAATGTATCCACTGACAATATTGTTACAGTCTCTAATTCTGATATCCTCTTGCTTGCTGTAAAACCCCAGATATTGAAGAGTGTTCTAAAACCACTGAAAGAGCAAATTACTTCTGATAAACTTGTGATCTCAATAGCCGCTGGTGTCCCCCTCCAGGAGATCACAAAGGAACTGTTGCCTGGTACGAAGGTCATTCGTGTGATGCCAAATATAGCCGCAACTGTTGCAGAGGCTGCATCTGCACTTTGTCCCGGTCCCACAGTTTCAATGGATGATGCCGAGTGCGCCCTTGAGATTTTCAGGTCTGTGGGAAGTGCTATTATCGTTCAGGAAAAACTGATGGATGCGGTAACGGGACTTTCAGGAAGTGGACCTGCATATATATTCCCTGTCATTGAAGCTATGGCAGACGGTGGTGTATATGAAGGCCTGGACAGAGAAAGCGCACTTATATTAGCAGCTCAGACAGTTCTTGGCGCAGCAAAGATGGCTCTTGAGTACCATGCCCATCCCGGAGAACTCAAGGACATGGTAACATCTCCTGCAGGGACCACTATCAGGGGTATTCGAGTACTTGAAGAAAGGGGTGTTCGCGCTGCTTTCATGAATGCAGTTATTGCTGCTTCACAAAGGTCCAGAGAACTCGGCGAATAAAATTTAATGGAAAACTATATATTAAAATAGAATTTAGTAAATGTTGAGCATTTGAAATTTAAAATAACAAAATTCTTATATCGAGAACTGTAAATTATGTCTGAAATAAAAAAGGGGGATTGTAGTTTGACCAGAGGGATTGACATTAAGTCGTTTGCTGTCATAAGGGCGGACAATGCCGACAAGGTTAATGTAGCATTGCATGATCTTGAACATTATGGTCATCTACGTTTTCTATCAAAGCCAAAGCGTATCGAACCTCAGTATGCAGATAACGTTCTTGTGAGTGTGGTAGGAGTACCCCTCAAATCAAAATGCAACTCTGCAGCGCTGGTGGAACTCGATAATAATGCGGGAGCAGCTATCAGTAAGCTTCGTAAGATCCATCCGCCGGCACATATTGTTATTGTGAGTCCCAGGCATAAAGTCTACGAGGAACTGGTTGATAAGGCCGAGTTATACCCTGAATTTGAACGTAAGTTCGCTTCTCAGGAAAGTACACAATCGGCTTATGGCTAAATGAAAACGTCATCATCAGTGTTGTTATAGTGATAGTCGGGATCAGCTATTTGCCTAAGTTTTACAATATGGGTGTATAGGCTTTCCACGTCCTTTATATCCTTTTGTACAAGGGATAGGATACGCTTTCGCAGTTGGCATTGTATTTTGATGCCATAATGGTCCAGATGCTCAGTTATCTTTTTTTCAAGAATCATACCTCTTCGGTCCCAGTCTGTTAATATGACTACCTCTTTTCCAGTGGCAGCGACATTTTCACAGATATCTCTTAATGGATGGTGGGTAACAAGTTCTATTTTCCCTTCTATCCCAAGCTTTCTTAGTGAGATCTGGTCTCTTTTTCCCTCTACTAAAATAATATTTCCTTCTCTGGAAAAACAGAGAAGCTCCTCAAGTAATTCATCAATGAGCTCAAGACGTTTCCTATATACAAACATAGGAGCTTTGAGCGTTTTTTCGGATCCGGGTATTCTATAACTTTTCGCGTTCTTAGACATGTGATCTATATCAATAACCATTAATCCCCAGATTGATAAGCATTTTCATGCTTCTGTGGTCTGGCATACATCAGTTTCCCGATAATCTGTGATTTGTATAGATCTGTGGAATTGTTCGAACTGCTCGTAATACCGTGCCCTTTCAAGCAAACCATCAAATAGCGTATTCATGCTCTTCACCTCAAATATACGTAGGTCAGGAGCATATATTAACGGGTTCCAAGCTGGGTGAAAGTAATTGGTTCGTTTGTTCAATCACTTTATCCTTTTCTCGAGAACAGACACTGCAACATCTATCTCTACTGCTTTCAGAAGTACGGACTTCTGGCTGTTTTTAGTTCCACTGATTATATTCACAGAAGAATTGGGTATATCAAATAATATTGCCAGACGTTCTATCAACTGTTCATTAGCCTTTCCTTTTTGCGCAGCCTGAGAAAGCTTAATTTCGATGCGTTTTCTCCAAGGGTTATAACCACTTGGAATACATGTATGTTTAGAACCAGGAGTGACTTCAAGATCAATTACTGTCCCATCACTAACCTCTCTTAATGCATCCTTGAAAGGCATAGATATAGTAATCTCCGGATTGTATATATCGATA
This sequence comes from Methanomethylovorans sp. PtaU1.Bin073, assembly GCA_002067265.1. The sequence continues at coordinate 2,563 of MVQW01000257.1, forward strand.
ACTAAAATCTGTATATATAGCAGCGATAATGCTGTGGCCTGACGCACTAACTCCGGGAGCTCATCCTCTGGAATGTCCGCAGTCCTTCCCAGTTTCCCTCGTGACAGGCTCATTTTGCATTATCTTATGTAGCGCATTATGGTTGACTGTACACTCACTGAAAGGCTCTGCCATATTCTTGTGCAAGGACCTAAAAATGCGCAATCCATGCTTTAGACTATAACTATATCAACATTGCGCACAAATATCTAATAAATCTATAAGGTCTTACGAAAAGCCTGTTACAGCATGAGAAATCTTATTAATGATCATAGACATTTAACGACTTAATTTCACAGTTTCTTCTGTGGATTTACTACTAATACTAACAAGGACACAGCAAAGAGTTTCAAATGTCCAGCGAACAGATAATTTCCGGGAAGATTATCCTGGGACCGGAACCGGAAGTAATCGAAGGATATATCTGCCTAAGAGATGGAGTCATTACTGAAATCGGAGAAGAGAACACGAAAAGTGAGAATAT
>MVQW01000258.1 GCA_002067265.1 Methanomethylovorans sp. PtaU1.Bin073
AAGGCTCTTTGCAAACCTTAAAGAGATAGCAGGGACTTCCGAGTTGAAGCTCGGGGGCGATACGGTGCTTGAGGTACTGGAAGCCCTTGTGCTGCAGTTTCCGGGTCTGAAGGACAGGGTTTTTGAAACAACTACTTCTGATCCCAAACTATGTGGCTATGTGAATGTTTTTCTTAACGGTGACAATATCCATCATCTTGATGGTCTTAACACAAAGGTCAGCGACTGCGATGAGCTGGGCGTATTGCCTCCGGTATCTGGCGGGTGATCTTGGTGGAGAGGATATTCAAGGAGCGCATGTCCGTAGGCCTGGCAAAAGAGAAATTCCTGGAATCTATTGCTCCTATCACAAGGACGGAAGATATCAGCATCCGGGATTGTCTCGGCAGGGTGCTAGCCACACATACCATAGCTCCCAGAAATGTCCCTCATTTCAGGCGGTCCGCAATGGATGGCTATGCTATGAGGGCTGCGGACACTCTTGGAGCATCTCCTCTTAATCCTGTGATGTTAGAGCTTTCCGATGTTGTGGACGAAGGCACATGTGCAAGGGTAGGCACAGGCCAGTATATGCCGGAAGGCGCTGATGCGGTGATGATGATCGAAGACACCGTATCCATGGGCGATATGATCGAGATACGTGCTCAGCTGCACCCCGGGAAGAACGTGGGTGACATAGGTGAGGATATCCGCAAGAACGAGATCCTTTTTAACAAAGGTCATCTGCTGAGGGCATGTGATGTAGGGGTATTGGCCTCCCTGGGTATCCGAGAAGTAAAAGTATACTGTAAGCCCGTGGTTGCCATAATTCCGGTTGGCGATGATCTAGTACCTCTCTCATACACAGAGTTGCCACCGGCCGGTAAGAGCCTGGAGAGCAACAGCCTCATGATAGGACTGTACGTGGAACAATGGGGTGGTATACCCAAGTATCATGATATAGTGCCGGAGGATACTGCCCAGATCGGGCAGGCTATTAAAGAGAACCTGGATGCAGACCTGCTGGTAATATCCGGTGGCACATCCGTAGGAGAGAAGGACTTCGTTCCAAGTGTTGTATCTTCCATGGGAGAACTGCTAGTTCACGGCGTGGGTCTGAGTCCCGGAAAGCCTACTGCTCTTGGTCTGGTCAATGATAAACCTGTTGTATGTATGCCAGGTTATCCAGCTGCAGGTCTTGTGGCATTGTTCGTTTTTGGCAGGCCCGCACTCCGAAAGGTGGCAAATGCCCCGGATGTACAGGATATCATAGTAAAGGCAAAGCTGAGCTCTAAGATTACTTCGCGCGAAGGGTATCTCAGTTATGCGAGAGTGATACTTGATGGTAATACTGCGCATCCTCTGATGACTGCCGGGGCTGGTATCCTTAGTTCCATTGCCAAATCCCAGGGATTCGTTATCATACCGGAACACGTCGAAGGATATGAGAAAGAAAGCGAAGTCGATGTCGTGCTGGTCGAATAGTGATCTAATAGCTACCGAGTAAAAGCCGAGATATACGAATGTCCAGAGACTGGGATTTAAAAGATCTCCTGGCAATTGGCTGCGGGGGATTTCTGGGTGCAGTGGCCAGGTTCATGTTCGCACAGAGCCTGACATCTGTTCTCGGGACTCTGGCCGTTAATGTACTGGGGAGCTTTTGCTTGGGCTTGCTCATGTATCACAGTGAGTTTCTGGGTTACGTTCCCACACGCACCCGCTTGTTTTTAGGTATAGGTTTCTTGGGAGCATTCACAACCTTTTCAAGTTTTGCAGTGTATGCTTTCCAGATGAGTTTTGCAGCTTCTGTTCTCTTCATCTGTTTCAATGTGATTCCAGGGCTTCTTGCTGTTTTTTTAGGGCGGGCTTGTATGGTCTATTTAGGAAGGAGGCGTTAACATGTCATACTCAGCAGTATTGCTTGTAGGAATAGGAGGCACTATAGGCGCTATTTTAAGATATCTTGTCTCTGGAGCAGTACCAAGATCATCCATTATTCCCACAGGTACTCTAACCGTTAACGTCATCGGAAGTTTTATTCTCTCTTGCTTGACATTCTCAGGAGCTTACGGTGAAACTGTTTATTTTGTTAATGTCGGGATATTGGGTGCATTTACCACCTTCTCTACTTTTTCATATGAGAGCTTTCGCCTTCTTGAAGACAATGAATCCCGATATTTTATCCTTAATGTGGGCCTTAATCTATTTCTGTGTCTGGCAGCTGTAAAAGCTGGTCAATTGCTGGTAAACTTAATCTAATAAGCGCCAAATAGGTAAACTATAATGAAGCATGTGATCCTTAGGATATACCTCAGCGAAAAAGATTCGTATAGAGGAAAAGCTGCTTATCATGCAGTAATAGAATTTTTCAAAGGGGCTGGCATTGCCGGGGCGACAGTGCATCATTGCCTGGAAGGTTATGGTGTGGATCACATCATTCACACGGCAAATGTGCTTAGGCTTGGTGCCGATCTTCCCATTATAGTTCAGGCTGTAGATACGGAGGATAATATCCGTAATATCATCCCTCAATTGCGTCAAATGCTTCCGCGTGAACTTATGATCTTGCAGGAAGTGGAGGTAATACCTCCTTCTCAGGTCAAAAATAGTTGAACTTTAATTTCACTTATACAGTACAAAGCTATTGCCTCTTATTTCTACTATTTGTGAGGCTGTGGCGCTTGCAAGTTCATTTGCGATTGACTCGGTATCTTTTTCTTCCCTTGAGCTTTTTAATGTTTTTATTTTTATCATGCGGTTTGCTTTAAGATGCTTCTTGATCTCTTCAACTACTGTGTCAGTGATCCCGTTCTTTCCAATGTTTATAATTGGTTTCAGTTGTGAAGCCTGTGCTTTAAGTTCATATAATTTGTCTTTGTCCATAGCTGTTCCCCAACTCTTTTCATGTTCAAATAATCTGTGATATAAAAGGTCATTTCTTATTGTCAAAGGTATGCAGCAGATAGAAATCAATTTGGACCGTTTTTTATTTACAGTCTCTCAGTTTCAGTTGTTTGCCTTCTACCTCATATTCAAACCAAGGTGTTGGTTTTGGAGTTAGTCCTACTACTCTTATACAGTGATGTTCTCCGCTTGCACGGATCTCTATCATGCCATCAAAAAGCTGCTGAAGAGTGGTTATTGTTTGTTGGTCATGCATTCCGTCTTCAACAACATATATTCCTAATCCACCTGCTGCTTTCACTCTTCCGGTGAACACATGGAGGAATTTAAATACTGTCTGAAGGTTGGAGTACATCAATATCGTTGAAAGGGAATTCATACAAAGTCTGTTTGGAATTCTCTTTTTCATAACAAAATCTTCAAAGAACTGACTGATCTTCACACCAATGCCGGTCAGGTCTACAGGACTGGAAGCACGTTTTATCCTTTCTGTCTCAGGGGCTCCCATTCCAAGTGTCTTAGTAACGCAATCAACGACTCCAATATCCGATTCTGATATATTGATTCCGTTACGGTCAAACCATTCAAAGAACCTTTCCCCGGGCTCTCGGGTAGACACGACTATTGATGAATTTCCATTCATAAGGCCGTTATAAACTATAAGGTTAAGAAGCTCATCTTTTGAACTCATGGGGGGACCTATCATCATAATATTCGTTCCCTCCCTGATACTACCAAGGATCTCATCGAGCTCTTTAATGCCTAATGAATACCCTGTCATATATAACCTTCTGAAAAATTTTCAAATTTGCCTTTTTTCTTCTATTTGGTAGAATGTAGCGATGTATAATATCTTTACTGGTATATAACACATATTATAGAATATTACTTTTATACTGTTCTCCCAAGATGCTTCAAAATATGACCTGCTTCCTGTAGAATTATCTCTGAAAATGCAAGCTTTACTGCGTTTGGGGAGCCGGGAAGGCAAAATATCACTTTGTTATTCATCGTTCCGGCACAAGCTCTTGTAAGGATCACAGAACTGCCTATTTGCCCGATACTAAGATATCTGAAATATTCTCCAAAACCCTGTATTTCCTTATGGAACAAAGGAGATACGGCTTCTATAG
>MVQW01000259.1 GCA_002067265.1 Methanomethylovorans sp. PtaU1.Bin073
TAATCTAAAAATAATGCACCCTCTGCCCAGAGTCAACGAAATTGACCCGCTTGTGGATAAAACTCCACATGCTTGCTATTTCAAACAGGCTTTTTATGGGGTGCCTGTCAGGATGGCACTGCTGGCACTTGTAATGGGGGCAATGGAATGAATTCGGAAAATACTAACTTTGAACTGGAACCCGGACTTAGAGTGCGGCCAATTGAAAATGGAACTGTTATTGATCACATAAAGGCTGGCCAGGCACTTAATGTGCTGCATATTCTTAAATTGCCGGGACAATTTGAAAGTGTTGTAAGTATTATCATTAACTCCCCCAGCAAGTATGGTAAGAAAGACGTTGTGAAGATCGAGAACAGGGAACTGAAAGTGAAAGAACTTGATAAAATATCATTGATCGCACCTAACGCCACTATCAATATAATAAGGGGTTTCAAGGTCCTGAAAAAGAACGTTGTAAAAATTCCGGAATACGTGGAAGGAATGGTGGAATGCATCAATCCTAACTGTATATCTAACAGTTCAGAACCTATAACATCCAAATTCCGAGTATATGAAGAAAATGATACTATAAATCTAAGATGCGTTTACTGCGAGCGTATAATCTCTGAGAACATAGCTGACCATCTTTTATAAAGTAAGATTAATAGCTCTGAACGCAGATTTAAAAGCATACATAAAGAAGAAAAAAGAGAATTAAAGGCCAAGAATATCTTCCATGGTGTACATGCCTGGATCGGCATTACATATCCATGCTGCAGCCTTTACAGCACCTGAAGCAAATGCTTGCCTGGAATGAGCCTGGTGTTTTATCTCGATACGCTCACCATCTCCTGCAAACAGTACTGTGTGATCACCTACAATGTCCCCTCCGCGCACTGCATGAATACCTATCTCTTTGTTACGAGGAGCAAGACCCTGACGGCCATAGACATAATCTTTGCCTCCCAGCGCAGCGCTGATGACATCTGCTGCCTTTATGGCAGTACCACTTGGAGCATCTTTCTTCTTATTATGATGCGCTTCGATTATCTCAATATCAAAATCTCCCAAGTACTTTGAAGCTTCAGAGAGTATTTTGAAAAAGACATTAACGCCTACTGAGAAGTTAGGAGAGATTATACCTGCCACACCATGCTTAGAAACAGCTTCTTCTATAATCTGTTTCTGTTCTTTGGAAAGGCCAGTAGTTCCAATTATAAGATTTACACCTGCTGAAGCTGCTCTAGGAGCGTTTACAACAGTTGCGTCGGCAATAGTAAAATCAATCAGTACATCTGTAGATGATTCTTTAAGGACGCGTTCCATATCTTTGACATCAGAAATAGAAACTCCAAGATTGCCCACCTGTGCAGTTTCTCCGGCATCTTTACCAATATTCACCAGATCAAATGCTGCTGAAAGCTCTATTCCATCGTAAGCGACAATATTGGAAATGATGAGCTTACCCATCCTTCCAGAAGCTCCTGTAACTGCTGCTCTTATCATGATATGCACCCAAGATCCTTTAGAACTTCTTCAAGAACCATTTCATTCTCTCTGCTCAAAGGAGCAAGAGGAAGTCTTAATCTACCGTTAGCCAGACCTAACATATTCATGGCTCTCTTCACAGGAATTGGATTAGTTTCCGAGAACAGAACACGTGTAAGTGGTGCAAGTTCATAATGAAGAGCCTTCGCGGTCTGAAGATCATTATTTTGAACAGCATTCACAAGGTCGACCATTTTTTCCGGTACAACATTAGCAACTACTGAGATAACGCCTACTGCACCCATACACATTAGGGGTAATGTAAGGCCATCCTCACCTGAAAGAACCACAAAGTCATCATCTATAGTGTTTTCAATTATGCGGGAGACCTTTACAGGATTGCCACTAGCTTCCTTTATGCCTACTATGTTCTCGATCTTGGCAAGCTCTGTGATCACTTCCAAAGGCATATCTTGTCCTGTACGCGAAGGCACATTATACAGGATCACAGGAATATCAGCACATCTTGCAATGCTTGAAAAATGAGCAATGAGACCGGCATTGTTTGGCTTATTATAATACGGAGATATGATCAGAACTGCATCAGCACCTGCATCATATGCATGCCTTGTCAGTTCCACTGCCTCGGTCGTATTGTTTGAACCAGTACCCGCAATAACAGTTGTGTTGGCACAGTCCACGGTCAAATCGATGAGATCCATGTGCTCGAGAGTGGACATAGTAGCTGACTCGCCGGTCGTTCCGCAAGCCACTACCCCTGCAACACCTCCTTTTTCCACATACTCGACAACATGTTTAAAAGATGCAACATCTATCTTGTTATCAGCATTGAACGGTGTTATAAGAGCAGGAAATACTCCTTCGAACATGGTATCCCTTCGACTGGAAATTTATTCCATGCGTACGTGAGTCATCTTGCGTGTGACGTAGCCAGCCACACGGTTTCTTATAACCTTACTTTCAATTGTGGTGTACTGTGTCACAAGATGCTTGTTTGTATCGAAGTCCTTTGTGAAAACGTCACCATAAGCATCTATCAAGCGAAGTGAGATGGTCTTAATGTTATTCTGTCTTATGTTTCCCATATATAAGTCTCCATTTGTTATGAATGTATAATCCTAATATGAATTTTCAGGAGTGGAATTTGTACAGCTTATTACTACTCATGCATTTATAACTTTTGGAATGAAAGATACATCTAACCTTATCCTACATTGCGCAAAAGCAGTGTGCTGGACGGCGTATAAATTTACAGCATCATATATCAGTCTTTCCAAGCAATCTGTCAAGAGTATTAGCCTGCCTGAAAACAATTTCTCTTTGACCCTTACGGTTAACATAAAGGCCAATGAACACAACCAACAGACCTAATTCTGGTTTTATTACCGTTAAAATGATTCCTACGAGCATCACAAAGGAAGAGAGGATACCCTTCAATGCTCCTTTTCGATAGGACATTATCCTTGTACGCCTGAAGATACGGATATCCCTCAATGTAAGGAACAATACAACAACATAGGCCATAATGGAAATGTACACATACATGAGATATCCTCCTCGATAAATAAGCAGATGATATTATTTCAATACACCGGAACATCGAAAAGACGAAACATCTGAAGCTATTACTTTCACTGTGCATGGATCAGGAATTATAACCTTGAATAAGATATAAACCATTAGATAATAAATGAGCAACTGCCAGCCACGTATAACACTGCACATTGATATGGACAGTTTTTATTCGTCAGTGGAAACAAGAAAAAAATCTGAAATGCGGGGAAAGCCTGTGATAGTGGGTTCTGACCCTAAAAATGGCATAGGAAGAGGTGTAGTTAGCACCTGCTCCTACGAAGCCCGCAAATATGGCATACATTCCGGAATGCCCATATCCAGGGCATACAAACTATGTCCGGACGCTGTGTACCTCCCGGTTAACATGGAACTGTATAAGCATACATCTTCGAGAATAATGGAAATACTAAGAGAATTCTCTTCCAGATTTCAGCAGGTCAGTGTGGATGAAGCATATATAGAGCTTGGAGGAGACATCATAGATTATGATAAAGCCATTGATGTAGCAAAGACCATCAAGGAACATATACTGCACCGAGAAGGACTTACATGTTCTGTAGGAATAGCACCAAACAAAGGAATTGCAAAAATAGCATCTGATTTCAATAAGCCTGATGGTCTTACTGTAGTAAGGCCGAATGAAGTGAAGCGATTCCTAAACCCATTGCCTATATCTAAAATTCCTGGAATTGGAAAGAAAACAGCACCATTATTGCATGAAATGGGCCTTGACACAGTCGGACAACTAGCTGTATATGATGTACAATTGCTCATAGCGCGTTTTGGAAAGTTTGGACTTACAATGCACTGGATGGCTAACGGGATAGACGAGAGGGAAGTTGAGGAAAGAGAAGGAGTAAAATCCATCAGCAAGGAAGATACCTTTGATGAAGATATAGCTGATCCCGATACCATAAAAAGAGTATTTTATTCTCTTTCAGAGAAAGTACATTCATCCCTCCTGAAAAATAAGTACCGATTTCGAACTATCACTATCAGAGTGAGATATGAGAATTTCAAAACCTTTACACGATCCAGAACCTTAACTTGTGCCAGTACAGACCTCTATGTAATGAGAAGAGAAGCTCTGCACCTTATGAAAGAGTTCATAGGAACAGGAAAGTTCAGGTTGCTTGGAGTGGGAGTCTCAAATCTTGAAAAGATAGATGAGAGACAAACATTGATCACAGATTTTTAAATATCCCACCACACAGTTGCTAAATTCCAATGGAATGCAGATCAATGATTCCAGCAACATACAGAAGAAACACAAGCATTGGCTGATGCACAATATATATTGCAAGCGATTTTTTACCCATGATTTCAAGGATATAGATCAACCGATTGCTGGAGAGATCAATGAACTCATACTTACGCCGGTAGCTTGGATAGAATATATTGCCGGCGAAGATTCCTACCATAATGACGCCAAACCATGGAAACAATGGAAAATAGTCAAGACTTTGGAAATCTGCAGGTGTGAATCCAAGCCACAACAGCCAGGGAAAATCAACTGTGAAGCTCTCCACGAATTTACTCAGAAAAAAAACGATCAATCCACCAACAAAATTAGCAAGACGATATTCAAGTAAAGGATATGACAATATGATCGCTACACCAATAAAATGCAGAATGCCAAAGACAATGACCTCATTAGGAAAGAGTAGCCAGCTCCCCATAGTAAAAACCAAGCCCCAGAGAAAGATGTGGAAACCTCTATTCAGGTATTTTTTAAAGCTAATCTGTGAACCAGATATCTTGTTCCGGGAATGACTCAAGGTTAAGGAAACCCCTACCAGAAAAACAAAAAGAAGAGCTGCACTTCTGCCAATATAAAACATCAGCCCCGACCTGATGTCAACCTGTAATACATCAAAAAAAACAAGATCATAAATAAAATGGAACAGCACCATGAGAATTATGGCAATTCCCCTCAGTGCATCTATTTCCCAGAACCGGCCATAAACGCTGCGCATTTCACGCTGCTCCGGAATAAATCATTTTTTCTTTTCTTTCTTCTCAGACTTAAATACAGATGGAAGATGTAGAGCATATGTGCCATCTTCCTTGATGGCCATAACTATTTCCTTCCGCTGCAAAAGGGAATCCAGATTAAGTTCGTAAGAACCCGGAGCCAGTATTCTGACAGACTCTACCCTGTCCCCATCTTCCTCTACGACAGTACGTTCCTGTTTTTCTATACCTATGATCTCATCGATCTCTTTTATGAGCTTCTCTGCCGGAGTCTCTTGCTTGTGGGCTTCGTCAAGGACCTCCGAACTGGCTGCCTCTGGAACTGGCTGCTCTTCTTCAGGACCTTTGACGTAGAGGAACTTGTTCCATCCACATGAAGGACAGCCGCTTAATATAACTGCGGCTCCATCAACGAATATCTCTCCACATCTGGTGCACTTATGTGACATACTTCACCGTTTTTTAATAAGCACAGGGATATATTAAAACTATTCCTACCCGG
>MVQW01000260.1 GCA_002067265.1 Methanomethylovorans sp. PtaU1.Bin073
CTGCAGACTTTGGAAGTATTCCTGTACTGAGTGGAAATGATCTGGACAAGCTGGCCGAGATCTTAATGACGCCTGCAAGGATGATAGATCTGGAGTCAGGTAAGAAAGTACCAGTGACCCACGATATAGGCACTATCAGGCTTGATGGTAACCAGCATAACAGCTGTGTGGGTATTCCCACAATCATGGAAATAGCTGTGGGTTCATCGGGGAGATCCACATGAACACGAAAACTGCTTCATCCTACGGCAGCGAACTGGATAACATGGCTGCTCTTAGGGAAAGTGTGCTTAGAAGGGTGGGTGTAGTCGGTGAGGTGAAGGAGCAGGAACTTATTGACCACTTGGAAAGTGTGTCTATTGACATAAAAGAATTGCTATGCTCCTCATTCGGACCATCCGGGCTCAATAAGGTAATCATCAATCATGTGGGAGATATTCACCTTACAAGCGATGGGAAAACAATCATTGAGGAAGTGGACGTGCTACATCCAGTTGTGACTTCGCTAAAATCAATTGCTAAAGCTATGGACAGGGCAACTGGAGATGGGACAAAGACTGCGATGATCCTTGCAACTTCAATGATACTTAAAGCAGTAAAACTAATGCGAGAGGGAATGCATCCAACTTCAATTGTAAAAGGATATCAAATGGCTCTTAACAAAGCATATGAGATCCTAGAGTATGAGAGTTTTCCGGTGATCTCTCCGGAGGAGACTCTTTCTGTAGTTTTAAACGCTGCGTTAAGCAAAGGTTTAGAATATACCAAGGCAAAGGAGATAGGCGATGCAGTACTGGAGATAGTAACGAATCTTGAACGTACGAAGATTGAAGAACGCCTTGACTTGGAAGAGAACGTAAAAATACTCAAAAAGGTGGGTGGCCCTTCTTTTTTGAAACTAACAGGAGTTATTCTTGACGAAACTCCAGCAAGAGAGGACATGCCTTCACATCTGACGAATGTAAAGGTTCTGCTGCTTAATTACGAAACAAAGTTTAAAAGCAGTATCCTTAATGCTCAGCACAATATACGGATGGATAACTGGGAAACATCGCATCTGTTTGAAGAAGAACTTGCAATGTTAGTTAGAGAGTTTGCAAATAAGATCATATCTACTGGAGCAAACGCGGTGTTCTCTGAAGGAGATGTGGACCCTTCAGTGGAAGAAATGCTTGCACGTAAGAACATATTGCTGTTCAAGAAACTTAAGATGAAAGACCTAGAAAAAATGGCAAGATCTACAGGTGCGAGTATTGTATCGATAAGAGATGATATTTTACCTCAGGATCTTGGGATGGCCGACGAGATAAAAGTCGAAAAAAAGAATGGTGAATACTTTGCTTTTATTTCAGTAAAAGATCAGCCAGTATCCACCATAGTCATATGGGAGCCTTTCAGTTACGGGCTTGAGAAAGTTGAAGAGGCAATAGATGATGCTCTCAATAATGCTGCCTTCATGCTAAAGGACAGGATGGTGGTCAAAGGCGGAGGATGGATTGAATTCCAGATCGCACAGATGTTAAAACAATATGCTTCTACCATCAGTGGAAAAGAGCAGCTTGCTGTCATTGCATATGCGCAGGCCATTGAAGAGATCCCGAAAATACTTGCAGAGAATATGGGTCTCAATGTTATTGATACTATGGTTATGATGGAGAACTACTATAATCTAGGTGTAGATGCTAGAGTTGATTGTTTAAGTAAGATGACGAGAAATTCATCACCTGTATATGATTCTGCAGCTGTTAAAAAATTGGCAGTGATATCTGCTACAGATGCCACTATAAATGTTCTTCGCATCGACAAGATCATACCCAGAAAGTAGAAGAGAAAGGCTGAAGATATCAAAAGGAGGGATCTCATATAGCTGACTCATTAAAAACGAATCTTATGCATGTGTTCAATGGAAAGCCAGTATTAAAGGTTCCTGCAGTTTCCTTTACTCAGACAGGTACTGTGGAGCTTATGAATATTTCAGGCTCTTTCTGGCCAAAGGCACATATCGATCCAGAGAAGATGGCCTCACTGGCAATTGAAGGCAATCGTACAGGTGAGCTGGAGGCTGTAAGGATACCATACTGCCTTACAGTCCTTTCACAGGCTATGGGATGCGATGTGAACATGGGAACCAGTGATATACAGCCGTCTATAATATCCCATCCAGCTGCAAGGGATATTGATGGGATCAAAGTACCAGATAATCTCATAGAAAGAGGAAGGATACCGGTGGTCCTTGAGTCTACAATTCTTCTAAAGGAAACTGTAGGGGATGACCTTCCCATAATAGTAGGCCTGGAAGGACCTGCTACAGTGGTATCTCACCTTGCAGGTGTCAATAATTATCTAATCTGGACCATGAGATTTCCTGATAAACTTATTGAACTACTTCGAATTACTACGGATGTATGTATTGAATATGCCAATGCACTGATAGATCAAGGTGCTGATGTGGTGGTGATGCCTGATGGGGTTGCAGGCCCGGATCTGCTTGATCCTTCTATCTTTGAAAAGATCATGGTTCCAGAGTATCAGCGTTTCTGCAGAAGTGTAAAAGGTATAAAGGTAATGCA
>MVQW01000261.1 GCA_002067265.1 Methanomethylovorans sp. PtaU1.Bin073
TCAGTCTGCGGAGTTTCCTGTACCTTTCCGAACATTTCGCTGGATGATGCCTGGTAAACTCTTGCATGCGGTACCATATTTCTTACAGCTTCCAGCACTCTGACCATTCCTAATCCCGTCACGTCTCCTGTATGTACTGGCTGGTTCCATGAAGTCCCCACAAAGGACTGAGCAGCGAGATTGTACACTTCGTCAGGCTGTGCTATACGCATTGCTTCGCTCAGGGAAGATTGGTCTGTAAGATCTCCCTGCAGTAATTCTACGTTATTTATTATGTGGTCTATCCGGGAGGTGTTAGGAGTACTGAGTCTTCTCACAAGTCCATATACATTGTATCCTTTATTGTACAGTAACTCTGCAAGATAAGATCCATCCTGTCCAGTAATTCCGGTTATTAATGCATTCTTTGCCATGATCATAGCTCCGTATCAGAAAAGATGTAAAATGTAAGAACTATCTCTTCATCCCTCAAATTCTACATTTCTAAATTAGAATAAACTTATTTAAAGCTTGGTATTATTATAAAAGACTATCACTTTCACTATCCTTGCATTAACATAAATAGTAGGGAATTCCTCCTCATCTATGATGTCTGAGAATCAAATGGGCATACTTAGTGTTTCAGTGCTCAATGAAGCCATAAGATCTTTACTGGTCAATGATCCCAGATTGCGGGAAGTCTGGGTGCGTGGAGAGATCTCTAATCTTAAAAAGCATAGCTCAGGGCATTATTATTTTACTTTGAAGGACCGTGGAAGCCAGATAAGCTGTGTTAGTTTCAGGCAGACCAACCGTGGCCTGAAGTTCGATCCAGAGGATTCAATGGCAGTTATTGTGTATGGTTCTGTGGATGTTTACACAGTCAGGGGTCAATATCAGCTAAAAGTAATGGATATGCGCCCGGATGGTATCGGTGAGATGTTCAAGGCATTTGAACGGCTTAAGACAAAACTGGAAGCTGAAGGTCTCTTTGAACAGAGCCGTAAGAAGTCGATACCTCGATTTCCTGCAAAGATAGGCATCTCTACATCTCCCACAGGTGCTGCAGTTCATGATATTATCAATGTACTGAGCCGAAGATATCCGGTAAATGTGCTCTTAGCTCCATGTTTAGTGCAGGGGGATGCAGCTGCACAAAGTATTGCAGATTCCATAGAGCTTCTCAATAGAACAGATGCAGATGTTATAATAGTTGGCAGGGGTGGCGGTTCACTGGAAGATCTGTGGCCTTTCAATGAAGAAGTTGTAGCAAGAGCCATTTTCAACTCCAGGATTCCAATCGTTTCTGCTGTAGGCCATGAAACGGATTATACGATCGCTGATTTTACAGCCGATCTTAGGGCACCTACCCCATCTGCTGCAGCAGAACTCGTGGTTCCTGACAGGGTAGAATTAAAGCGTTTTATGGAATCAATGTTCCAGAGACTTAAGTATGCAATGGATCATAAGATCATGGACCTTAATGTCAGGCTTGATCGTGCCTCTGAGTCCCTGAGATCAGAAAAGCTTCAGGAAATGATCGACCAGCGCTATCAGCGAATTGATGAGCTGGTTACAGCCATGGAAAAAGATGTTAAATATGATTTGGGATCCAAAGAAATGTTACTTAAAGCTCTGGCTGGCCGTATGAATGCTGTAAATCCTCTGAATACTCTTGCAAGAGGATACTGTATAGCGATGTCCGATAATTTTGTTGTAAAAAGTGTCAATGATGTAAAAGTAGGTTCCAGGCTTGACTTAAGGGTCACTGATGGCAATGTAATATGTGATGTTATGGAAAAGGTCGGGATAGAAAATGGTAAGCAGGAAGAAGAAGGTCAGTGAAGTATCTAATGAAGAAGATGCAGTTGAAAATCTGAGTTTTGAAAATGCACTTGAAAAGCTGGAAGGGCTTGTAGGGAAGCTGGAAAAGGGGAATCTTACTCTTGATGAAAGTCTTGAGACCTTTGAGCAGGGAATGAAGTTTGCACGTGTCTGCAGCCAGAAATTATCCAAGGCAGAGAGCAGAATAGAACAATTGGTTCTGGAAAATGGAGAACTTAGGGCAAAGCCATTCAGTGAAAACCAATAATTGCCATTGAACGGACTTGATCTAATTATCTTCCTCTTCAAAGTATCTCCTTGCAAGCAAAATACTGCTTGATACTATTAGTATTACCAGAAATGCTGCGATTATCGCGCTCTCGGCTGTAAAGTCCTGCCACGAGTGCACAGAAGCCCACATGCCGCTTCTGGTAACAAAGGTAGCGAACACAACCGTTAAAAAAGAGACTATTGCAAGCAAAGGTGCGATAAAACCAAATTCTCCATGTCTGTAACGTAATTGCGCATGCAGATATGCTGTTGCTGTTATCCAGGGTATCAGTGATGACGTTTCAACCGGATCCCAACTCCAGAACCAGGCTCCCCATCCTAAAACTTCATAGGCCCAGAAACCTCCAAGCCCTATGCCCAATGTGAGGAATAGCCAGGCAATTCTCATCCAGTTGGTAGAGATGGATTCCCATCTTTTGTCATGTGTAAGTAAGTTGCCCATTGCGGCTGCAAAAGGTATTGTGAAAGCAGCATATCCAAGGAACAGCATGGGTGGATGTATTGCCATCCAGGGATTACGCAAGAGTGGATTCATCCCCTGGCCATA
>MVQW01000262.1 GCA_002067265.1 Methanomethylovorans sp. PtaU1.Bin073
TAAAACGGAGGAAGTCTTCACCTTCAACGTAACCATCACCTATGTAGACCCTGGCCGATGTAAAGGTAGAGCTGCCGCTTACATTGATACCGGCATCTACGGTCATATTATCGTTCTCATAATAAGTGACTGAAGCGTGAGAAGCATTCACAGTGGTCGCTACCACTACAGTGATATAATCCACTTGGGTGCTTGTGTTGCTTCCAGCGGTGTTTGTTGCACTGAGGCTGACGGTATAAGTACCTCCACTCGTATAGGTGTGAGTAGGGCTTTGATCATTTGAAGTGCTCCCGTCACCGAAGTCCCATAACCAGGATGCGGGTGTGTTGGTTGAGAGATCAGTGAAGTTCACTGTGAGTGGAGCTGAACCAGATGTAACATTAGCTGTGAAATTGGCAACCGGAGATAGGATTTCTTCTGCAGTTGTGAAGGTTTGATTCTCACAGTAGGGGCCTGCAGCATTATTGTTATCCCATGTTCTTATTCTCCAATAGTACGTAGTACTGTAATCCAGATCGGAGCCTGCATAAGACATATCAGTTGATGAAGAACTTGTGATTTGGCCACTGTCCCACATATCACTTCCACCTTCGGTTGTTCCTACCTGAATCTGGTAAGCACCCTGTGTATCACCAACATCTGGATCAGAGAAAGTCCAGCTAAATTCAGGGGTCAGATCTGTTATATCTGTTGGATTCGTCTCACCTTCACAAATAGAGGATGCTGGTGCGTTAGGAATTGTATTGGATACGAAAGAACCACCCTCTATGAAAACACCAGAATCCCAAACACCATCTCTTGCGTCTGCAATGGCAAATTTCATGTGGTTCAAAGTATCTGGTACTACTTCCGCTGTAGCTGTCAGTATTATACTGGACCCATTAAAACAATTATTAAGAGGACCTGGCTCATAGTAAGTGCCATTCCCGATATTAATTACACTGACTGGATTTCCATTCGGCAGCAGAGCAATATTCTCGCCATTTACAAAGAGGCCAAAAGCATCATCATACACATCTGTAAAACTTTCTTCAGAACTAAACCGATAATTAAAATTGATACCGCTTTTTTCAGGGACAAAATCAAATTCAAGAATAATGGCATCGAAAGTAGTATCATTGACAAGCGTACTCAGATCACTGTCCCCTGGCTGACTATTATTAGTGTTAGCGAAGTTAGACATATCATTGGATATGTTCGAGATTAAACCGGTACTCATTACAACACCAGTATCAAATCCCAACGAACCACCATTACTGAAGTGACCGATCGCCGCATTACTGCCTGTAATTGAGATATTGGAAACAGTAACATTACTGTCTTCTCCAAGCAGTATGTTCACCAGATCAGCAGCAGTGACACTATCTGATACATTTTCAACAGAAATTGTCGCTGCACTACCGATTCCGGCAAATAAGATCGAAAAGAAGAAAAAAGTTGTCAACAACGATACTGAGATTTTAGTGTGTATGAATAACGCCATACAAATAGATATACACTAATTATATAAAAATAACTCTATTTTTATACAGTTGCCGCTGAGCTCAGTTGTGTATGAAATAATGGAGAAAGAGGACATGTGGAAATTGAAATTTGAACTATTGAATAAGTAAACTTGAAAAGAATGAACAATAAAAAAGAAGTCTTAAAAGAAGTTTGGTGGGATAGCGCGGATTTGAACCGCAGTCCAAGCGTCCCAAACGCTCGAGGATGGACCAGGCTACCCTACTATCCCAAGGGGGTAAGCTCTGGAATGGAGCTTATAGGTTAAAAACCTTCCGTAAGAAATCACTTAAAAAACGTAAACTTGAACGAAAAATAGGTATAAAGTGGAAAATGAAGGTCTGAGATAACATAACTCATTTCCATCTTTTATACACTTCATTGTCTATTCCCGCGAGGTCTAAAGCGCGCCCGGTAATGGAATTTACAAGGTCATCAATAGTCTTCGGCCTGGAATAGAAGCCCGGGCATGCAGGTAGGATTACAGCACCTGCCCTGGTGAGTTTGAGCATATTCTCAAGATGTATCTCGTTCAAAGGGGTCTCACGCGGCACAATAACAAGTCTGCGTCTTTCCTTGAGGCACACATCGGCAGTTCTTTCCAATAAGTTATCAGACATGCCATTTGCAATGGAACCGACTGTTTTCATGCTGCATGGGGCCACGATCATACCATGGACTCGATGTGACCCGCTGGCTATAGGTGCAGTGAACTCTCGTTCTTCATATACATAGCTTGCAATATCTTCTACTTCCACAACGGAATAGTCAGTTTCTATTTCTATGATCTGCCTTGCTGATCTGGTTATAACAAGGTGTGTGACTATATCCATCCTGGAAAGGATCTCAAGCAGCCTTATGCCGTAAATAGACCCTGATGCCCCACTTATGCCAACTACTATTTCCATTTTGCTCATCTTATGACCTCAATAACATCGTCTATCATTTTTTCAGAAGCCTTTACAATAGCTTGGATCTCATCAACTGTTATGTCATCTACGTGAATACCGACCATAAATACTGTTGTACTCTGAGTAACAGAGCTAACCTTTCTTGCCCCTTTTAAGGCGATCTCATCTTCCCTGTG
>MVQW01000263.1 GCA_002067265.1 Methanomethylovorans sp. PtaU1.Bin073
AGCAACATTTCAGCCCTCTTGCTTTCTGAAAGATCTCTTGCAATGCTAATAATAGCATCCTTGCCTTCATAATTTATATTCCGGCTACTTAATTCCACAGGGATAAGAGTTCCATCACGACTGACATGTACGGATTCTGAAAAGAATTCATTCTGTTTGAAAACAGCATTGATTTTCTTATCCATTTGTTGGGGTGAATGGTGAAGCATGATTTCCCAACGCTGCATTTTAAGGAGTTCATCTTTAGAATAGCCTAGAGTATCGCATGTTACTTTATTAACTTCAAGAAAATTACCTTTAAGGTCAGTAATATAAATGGCATCATTAACATTATTAAATATTGATCTGAATTTAGCTTCAGATATTTCCAGTTTGTGTTCATGTTCTTTTCGTTCACTTATATAGAACATTTGGAACATTATTATGATTGCTAAAATCAATAAGATTAAATAGATGCTCCCATGCCCAAGAGTTTCCCATAATTTTATGTGGGGACTTAGCATAGAATTTGATGGTAAAGCCATAAGAAGTATTTCTCGGTTGTATATTTTCAGAGATGCAGTTGTAAGAAATTCTTCTGCTGTTATAAACTGGGATTCATAATCTGGAGATATATATACAACTCTTTGGTTATCCATTAACTTAAACAAGATATTGCTATCATTTCCAATAGTTGAGTGTTCTGTGAAAAAATCCTCTAAAGTAAAGCTAAGTTGAAAAAATGAATTATTACCATAGGGTACTAATAATGAATAGCAATAGCTTCCAGGTGCAATTTCATATGGTGCGGAAAGATACGGTTTTTCGTTGTGTTTTGATATTAGCAAAGCTATTTCAAATTGTGAATTATTATCTCCATATGCTGCTGGAATACTACTATTGATCGGTACTTTGAATAATTGCTGATTCTCAGTATCGATAAAGTATATAGAAGAAAGAAATGCGTTCTCTTTGAGTACTGGTTCTGTTTTGACAAAGAATTCGTATTGGCTTAGTGGTGGTGAACTAGTTTGGATATCATATATTGTAAGAAGTTCTTGTGTAACTTCATCAAGTTCATCCTCAAGGTTCAAACTTATCTGCATAGATTGCATTTCTGTAATTGATTCCATGCTTTTGATTGTATTATCTTTATTTTGTTCAATGGAATAGCCTATAAGAAGTGCAAAAATTAGAACACTAAAAGCAAGTAACAGGTTCCATCGGTTCCTGCTGACAAAATCATGGAAATGTGAACGCATCAAATCTTATAGTAAGCAACGACTATAAATCTCTATTCAAAGAAAGTAAATGTGATAAGGCAACTGTGTAATGAGAATAATAAATAATAAAATCAAGGGTTATGGTATAATAAACACCATTGCTGCTACTACTGTAGTCCATTTTCCTTCTTTATCACCTTTTGCACACTGACAGATATGGAGTGAGTCAAAAATATGGCCACTTGCTTTGTAAACCTGTTCACGCTCGTGCCATGCAGACTCTACATTAAATTCAATACCTAATGTAGTTGCCAACATGGTTGCAGCCAGATCTTCTGCATATTCTCCAGCGGTAATCTCATCTTCTCCAAAAGAGTGATGTTCTGAAATGTATCCATATTGTTCCTCTGCAGCCACTGGGATGGCAGTACCAATTGCAGCAGCTGTCAGACGTTCAGGTTCATTTGTTTCATTTCTTGCCAGAACACAATGAACTATAGCTCCTGGCTTGAGTTCAGGAAGACCTTCTTCCTTTTTTACGATTTTACAATTAGGAGGTAATATACTTGAAACAGATACGAGATTAAATTTCTCAATGCCTGCATTCCTTAAGGCTAATTCAAAAGATGCGAGTTTGTCTTTATGAACACCAGCGCCTTTGACCATAAAAGCTTTTGTTGGTATCATACTCACTTTAAACACAACCAAATATATTAAGCCTTTCCATTTTCGATAACCTGAGTGCGATTTTTGTAATAATTTGTTTTCCACTATAATGCCAATATCGATGAAAAAAAAGTTTGGCCTAACTCAGATATCTGGATTAGGCTACTATTCCCTGCCAAGATATCTTGAATCAAACAACTTCCATTGTCTTTGGGAATTCCCCATCGAAATGAAGCTGGCCATCTTGAATTTCAAGAGTTTCTATATTCAGGCCCGGCATCTTTGCAAGATTTGAATTGATCAGGGCCTCAAAAGCTTGCTCACCTTTGTCAGCACTTCCTTCTGGCATAGGCAGCATGCCTACTTTTGCTTCATCTATGTCTATGCTGACAGTGGAATCACTGGATTTCTCAAAGCGTCCTGAAACATATACAGGTCCTTTGAAGTCATATCCGTAATCTTTAAGGTCAACATAAGCTGACATTTCTGCTTCGTTGTCATCACCCAATTTGACCTGTATCTGTTTAATAGCACCTTCGTTATTAGTAGCCTGCAGGTATGAGCTCAATTGAGAACTGGAAAGTGTGATATCTAGTGGTGCCGGCTCAGAATACTGTATATTGCTTGTAAGTTGGTATTCGGAAACCGGTGATTTAAGATTTATGCCATTTTCTTCTACCATTTGATCAAAAAGAACTGGATCAACTTCAACACCCAGATCTTTAGCTTCATCTGTCCCCAGCGCATGGGTTAATATGGGAATATTTACTAGTCCAGTTGCAGCTACAGTTGTAAGTAATATAAATACTAATAATACAACTCCGATTATTATTAAGTTCTTTTTACTTTTGACAGCAGTTCCCGAAGAATCCATTAAAACCACTCCTTGGAAGATTTTTATGTAACTCTCATCAACTATCTGTACGGTAGGTAAGATCCTGATGTTCTGATAAGGATTCAGTATTTCAGGACTATTTGTACAGTATATTGTTTACTAAAACAGAATATTATTTGTCCTTATATATAAATGTGCATGAGTAATAATAAGAAAATCGTAGCTCACACCTTCGAAATACTCCTTGGTAGATTGGATCGAAGGAAGGAAGTACTACTCTTAGATGCGAGCTAATATGTAATGTATAATCATTGTATTTAATATTCTCTTTTGAACTAACAGACCTTTTTAATTATAGTCAATAGCTTGATTAATACCAATGTATGTATTCAATACCTACATTACCATCAGTTGAGATGCATTGTAAGTGAAAGCGGGTATATCCGGACTTAAAAATAGTATTCATGTTTGAAATTGCAGGTGCAAAAATGGACTTGACCCAAAAGCTTGGAACTACATTTTGCAATAACGTTGTATTTACTTTCTCATGGAAAAACGAGGATAATTGGCCAGTAGTTTCAGTTTCAGAGAACATAGAGCAACTTGGGTACGCACCAGATGAATTTATTTCAGGAGACCTTAGTTATTCGGACATAGTGCATCCGGATGATAAAGATAAACTGAAGGCTCTGATCCAACAATGGGATCAAGAGGATGTACCATGTCTTTTTTTGGAATATAGAATACTGGATAGTAAAGGTAATGTGCGCTGGATTGCAAAATTTGTTCATGCGCAATACGATGAACAAGGTTTCCTTAAACAATTGAATGGAACAATTGTAGACATCACGGAAAGTAAAAGGGCAGAATTGTTCTTGCAGCCACAAAATGGTTATCTGAAGAGTGTTGTAAATACTGTAAGAGAAGCTCTGTTAGTTCTTGATACTAATTTTAAAATCATATTTGCAAATCTTTCATTCTACAAGTTGTTTAGAGCAAACCCATTAGAAACTGAAGATCGGTTTTTATACGATATTGAAAACGGACAGTGGAATATTCCGGCTCTGAAAAATAGTATGATAACACTTTTAGAAGGCAGTACAGAGTTCAATGATCTTGAAATAGAGCAGGATTTCAAGACGATAGGACACCGAGTGTTGCGTGTCAATTCCAGAACAATGGATACTTTCAATGGTAAAGATAAAATGATCTTACTTGCTATTGAAGATGTCACCGAAAGTAAAAAATCTGCGATAGAACTGAAGGCATCAGAGGCAAAGTATTCTGCCCTTGTGGAACAAGGGAATGATGGCATAATTATAATACAGGGAGAATCTCTAAGATTCACTAATTCCAAGTTCCTTGAATTTACGGGTTACAACAAAGAGGATATCATCAATACTTCATTGCTTGAGTACGTTCCTATTGATTTCAGGCGTATGCTTTTAAAACGTTATAGTAAAGCATTAAGGGATGAGCGCAGTATAAAGCGCAATTATGAAGTGGATTTTATTAGAAAGGACGGGTCTACTTTTCCTGCTGAAATTAGTCTTTCTTTCATCTATTATGAAAATGGTCCAGCTGTAATGATAGCTATAAGGGATATAGCGGAACGTAAAAAAGCAGAGATGGAACTTAAAGATTCTGAGAAGAAATATTCCACTCTTGTGGAGAAGAGTAATGATGGGATTGTAATATTACAAAATGATCAGCTGGTATTTGCCAATAATAAATTTATTGAGATAATTGGTTATACTCGTACGGAAGCTATTGGTAAGCCATTTGCAAGTTTCCTGACAATCGAATACCGTCGGATGATCACTGGCAAGTTTAAAAGGAAGATGGAAAAAAGGCAATTAACACCTCCTAAATATGAAATAGAGCTTCTTTCAAAAACTGGTCAAAAAATTCCTATAGAAATTAGCTCCTCGATAATAGAACATGAAGGGAAACCAGCTTACATGGCTATAATCAGGGATATTACAGAGCAGAAGAACAGAGAAAGAGAACTTCTCAAGCTAATTGAAGTTCAAAAGGTTCTTGAAAACGTTATTGAGAGCAGTCCTGCAATTGTTTTCTTCTGGAAGCCTTATGAGAACTGGCCTGTAGAGTTTGTATCCGAAAACATTTCTCAGTTTGGATACACTGCAAAGGAGTTTATTTCAGGTAAAATGCTTTACAGTGATATGGTTCATCCTTATGATCTTGAAAAAATGAATAATGAAACTTTAAGGTGCATTCAAGAGGGAGAAAAAAATATTTCGCTTGAGTATCGTGTCCTCACAAGATCAGGTGAAATTCGATGGGTAGATGAACGCTCTGTTATTAAAAGGGATGCAGAAGGCAGGATAGAATATATTCATGGTATAATAGTTGATGTAACAGAACGTAAAAACGCCAATAATTTTATGCGAATAGGTTCAGAACTAGGTACCTTGTTCACTCCTACGGCTGACATAAAAGAACTATTTCAGCAGTTCCTAGAACTTATTACACAGGTTAAAGGAATTGACTGTGGTGCATTATATCTTGTAGATGAAGTTACAGGCGATCTAAACTTAGTTGCTTATAAAGACCTTTCATTTAAGTTCGTGAACAGTATCCGCCAATATTCTGCAAATTCTTTACATGCTAGGATACTTAAAACGCAATATCCGATCTATAAGCTCTATTCTGAGATAAGTTCCATGACTTCTGGAAAAGATGTTAGTTTTGAAGGGCTCGAAGCCACTGCTATATTGCCTCTCAAATACGAAGGCAATGTTGTAGCAGTTTTCATGTTGGCATCCCATACAGAATATGCTATTTCTCACAATACTCGAAGTGCACTTGAGAGTATTGCTTCTCAAGCGGGTCCTTCTATAGGGCGCATAAGGGAACAGGTCCATGTGCAAAAAGACATAAACAACCTGCAGGATCTATTTGACAATATAGAGGATTTTCTATATGTGCTTGATACTAATGGCTGTATATTGCACACGAATAGTTTCCTCTGTAAACGTCTGGGATATTCTCATGAAGAATTGCTTGGTCTGAATATAGTTAACCTGCATCCACAGAAAAGAGCTATAGAGGTAGCCACTTTACTTGCTGAAATATTAGCCGGAAAAAAATCTATAGTAAAGATCCCGTTTGAATCATATGATGGAGAGCTGATACCTGCAGAGATAAAGATCAGCCGGGGAGCGTGGGATGGAAATTCAGCTCTTATTTGCCTTGGACGGGAAAATAACTAAAAACTAAGGCTTTGTAAAAACAGGACGAAGGAATTGACATGATAAACATTAATCCATCTGGGATTCTGGTAAGATATAATGTAAAGGCTGAAAAGGAGTTAAGTCCCGAAGAGGTGGCAAGAGAGCTATATCCAGAAGACGTGGTGATAAGGCCGATAGTTGAGGCTGTTTTTGAAGGTGATGAGGATGATGTAATTAATGCATTGGAGGATGCAATCAATGCTGGAAGAGATCCTTTGTCCCTCATTGATGATGCTCTGATGCCAGGTATGAGTATTGTATCTGAACTCTATGATGATGGCATTCTTTTCCTTCCAGATGTTATCATATCTGCACATGCAATGACAGATGGAATTGAATACTGCAAGCAGAAATCTAATTCAACTCATGAGTTCAAAGGGAAGGTAGTGTCTTTTGTTGTAGAAGGAGATATGCATGATATTGGCAAGAAGATAGTCACTGTTCTTCTGCGTGCGAATGGTTATGAAGTCATAGATCTTGGAAGTGACGTGCTGGTTAGCGAAGTGATCAGTGCCGTCAAGAAAGAAAAACCTATCATGCTTTCTGGAACAGCTTTAATGACAACTACCATGTATTCATTTAAAGAAATCAATAACCTCTTGCTTGAGAACAATATTAGTATTCCCTTTATATGTGGTGGAGGAGCTGTAAAACAGGATTTTGTATTTGGCTATGAACTTGGAGTTTATTGTGAGGATGCGGCAGATGCCCCAAAGATAGCTGATGAGATACTGAAAGGTGCTGGTGTGGAAGAACTAAGAGATAAATTCCACAGACACTAATCGCACCCTAGGCTTCTCGCGCAGACAATATTTTGTTTGATTCATACACTTATTTTATACATCTGCCTTTTTATTTGAGATGAT
>MVQW01000264.1 GCA_002067265.1 Methanomethylovorans sp. PtaU1.Bin073
GCATATTGCGCTTTAAGGTTATTTCCAAACCTTGTTGCGTTCACATCTGCAGCATCGACGTAAGCCATATCAGGCTGCAATTCTTCAAGCACTCTTGAAAATCCCAGAACCATTATCTGATTCATGGTCATGACCTTACGCAGCTCATCTATCTGCGAGGGAGATACTTCAAAAATGTAGACCTTTTGTGCATATTTCCTGATCTGATGTGCCAGATGTTCTCTTTTCTTAGGTGCGAGCTTTTTGGAATCAGCCACTCCCAGATTCTTCAGCGAATCAATCTTTTCTTTATCGGCAAGTACTCCGCCTATGCACATAGGACCGATCACAGGCCCCTTCCCAGCTTCATCTATTCCTGCTATCCTCATCTTTTACTACAACCAGTGCAATGCATAAAAGTTGATATGGTCAGATGAACAGTGTGAAGATCAAAAATCCAATGGTCATCATGATTATTGAATGCTTAAGCCCGGACATCACGCTTCCTTCTCCCATAGCACCAGCCATTAATCCTGAGCTAAGTCCCTGGATTAGAGCTGCGTGCTTGAATAACTGGGTGTATGCATCCAGATCAAAACTTCCCAGGAAACCACCTGAAGATCCCGAAGCTGCCATTTTCTCACCGGCTGCAGCCATTTCGGTCAGGAATGTAGTGGAAATAACGAATATCACGCCTACGAACACAAGGAAGGAAATGTAAATTATAACGATATAGATCATCATGCTCATGCTTCTTTCACGGCGCATTGCCTGTTCAGAAGCAGCATCCCTTGCAGCAACAATAAGTACTTCTCCTATATCTCCGCTGGAATCGTTTGCCTTCGTGATAAGGGAAAGGGACCGGGTAATAACCTGTGTTCTTAGCCGGTTGGCGAAACGTATCAAAGAGTCGTTAATATCAAGTCCCCAGGTAATATCGTTCCATATCTTCTTTATTTCCTTACTTAAGGCATTTGTATCTGATTTAGCCATCAGGTGAATAGAATCTCTCAGGGTCATACCAGTTTCATTGGTACTTGCCAGCTTCTTAAGCATATCAGGGAAATTGTTCTCTATTTTTTTCTTCTTCATGTTCTTGATCTCATGGAATATAGCTAAGGGGATCAGAACTATGAAAAGTGCAAGAACAAGCTTGTCATCAATAAACTCCACAAGTTGTGCAGGAGTGACGATACTATTCATGTTAAGCACAAAAGGTATTATCAGTACAAGCAGTGCTATAGGGACTGTTGCTGCTGCGGAGACGAGAGGGTTGGCAAACATAGGAGCAAGCGGATTTTTTAACATTTTCTTCAGATTAAGCTCTTTTTTCGACTTGATAAAGCCTTCATAGTATTGCCTCTGCTTAACTTTCTCATCGCTCTCTTCGATCAATTCTCCATTCTCATCGAATTGTTGTTGCAGATTATCAGGAACTTGAGGTAGATCATGTTTAAGTGCTGCACGTGTGGGCAAGAGCTCAGGCTCTCCCATCTCGCTGGGAGTAATTATACTGATCATGACTACGAACATCACTGAACCCACGGGCAGTACTCCGTAGATCACAGCGTATATCATAGTAGTGGTGCCAGATCCCATGACTGCCATCATGACACCCATTATAATAATAAACAGAGGACCAGCTACAAAGGCGGTTACATAAGACTCGGCCAGAAGTCCCAGGGTTTCCAGAAATCCCTTCTGATCGGTCTGTGATTTTAACAGGTAGCTTTCGGACTTATCCTGGAAATATTTTGGAATGCTTCCTCCACTGTCTATCACTGTAAGCAGGTTATACATGAGATCCTGGAATCTGTCGGAAGGCGTGATAGCGCATGCATTGGACAAGGCTGTCCTCAGATCGTGTCCGAAATAGTCCATATCTCTTACGATCGAATCCATTTCCAGTGAAACTTCTCCGTAAGTATTCACTGATTTTGCAAGGGCTCTGAATACATCTATTATATTCATGCCTCCCTTGCTCATGGCATACATAAAGGTCACAGCATACGGCAGTTGTCTGTTGATTTTACCTTTTCTTTCACTTGCCTGAAACCCTGGGTACATCATGAATAATGCATAGGTTACTCCACCTAAGGAAACAGTAGAAAATACTATTATTAAGAGTGCAATAAACAATTTCTTGAATTGCAGTAGCCAGGCTGTGGATGGACCAAAGGTAAGTTGTGTAATCTGTTCAGGAAGCCCAATCACAGCGATCAGCGTATATGCCATGAACAATCCCACAATGGCACCTGTAATGCCACATAACAGGGAATAGAAAATAGCATTAGAGATATACATCTCATATGATATCGGAATACGGGCTTGCTTAAGCTGTATTTTCAGATTTTCATAGCTTCCTTTGTTTTCCTTTATCTTGTCCCCAAGGATCACAAAAGGTATTTTTTTAAGTATATTCAAATAGAAGATGAATTTAGTTTCTATAGATGATTCACGAGGTTTTTTGACATCTCTTTTTCTGCGTGAAGAGAACGATGTAAACAAATCCCTAATTTGCTTTTTTTGTCTAGAAGTCTTTTTGTTATGGGATTCTGCATAATTCTTAGTCTCAGTTTTCTCTAAAACCTTTTCATCGTGCTGCATACCCTGCTCATCTATATGCTCTGATACCAGTTTTGCATCATTATTGGCCGTATCTAACTCGTTATTATTGTTATCCATGATGCGACCTGCTGTATATTTATTCAAGGTTCAGTTTCTTCAGGAGCTTATCAGGTGTAGACTGATATGCATTGATGGTGTCAGATATCTGCTTAAAATCTGTATAGTTATTTTTCACCATATACTCTAAAATTCGTTTTCTGTTCCGAAGTTCCTGGTCAACCTTTGCATTTGTCCAGCCTCTACGCATCTTGATCTCCATGAG
>MVQW01000265.1 GCA_002067265.1 Methanomethylovorans sp. PtaU1.Bin073
AAACCTGTGGCAATAGCAGTTCTGGTAGACAAGAAAGGCGCTGAACTGATCTCTGATGTGCCTGTAAGGCCATTGGTTCGCATAGTCCGTGTGGACTGATCGATCCAATAATAAGTAAAATATTCAAAAATAAATGCAGTTGGAAGGGATCTTTATTCCACTTCCGCTGCTCCGATCTTTTCTGCAAGTTTTGCCAGTACCTGGCTGCGCATTCCTTCTACAAATTTTATACTGCCTACCACAAGGTGTCCTCCACCGTTTACTCCACCACCTTCTATCTCGTCATGAAGTTCTCTGACCATTTTTGGTATGTTCATCTTAACATATTTTGAACGGATGACAGCAAAGTCAGGGCCATACCCAAGAGTAACAACTGGCTGACCTTCGTATTTCTGACAAAGTCTATCATGGACCTCACCCGATGTTTTTCCAGGTGGAGGGAACGTAAATTTATGAGCGAAGTTCTCCACGTCCAGAACGTTAAGTATAGCACCATTTGGAAGTTTCTGGGCTTTTACATGTGCCATACAGGCTTCAAGTTGTTCGTTGATCATACCGTTGGCTTGCTCGCAGAACAGGCTGACAAGTTTCTTATGGGTGTTATGGTCTCCCATCTCAAGTATATCATCAATTATTCCTTTTCCACTGCTGAATTTGAGCCAATATGCAGCATAGTCTAATGATAGTGCCATATCTTTCAGGTCTTGTAACGAATATCTGTCAGATACAAGCTTTATGTAATCCCTTGCTTCTTCCGAATCCGCACGGTCACCCACTCCTGCAACAGCAGGAAGGTGTAGGATCTCTTTCTCAACATCCGGGTTTATCATGCGGGCAACTTCAGTGCAGAGCATACCTGCAGTGATACTGTAATCTCCTCCCACATGTGCTGGATTGACGTGAGCTTTAAGGAACTCGTCAACTTCCTTATCTGGATGGTGATGATCCACCACTACCATATCTATATTGTATACCTTTGCTATTCTGAAAGAAGGCAGGTCCTCTAGGGTGGATCCATTGTCCACGCTCACTACAAGAGGCATTTTTTGCCCGTGCCTGACAGCATCTTCCAGAGCAAAGGATAAGTCTCTGGTCACATCTGTCAATTCGTAGAACGGAGCCTTTGAAGGAGCTCTTTTGTAGAAATAATATTCTCCATCTGATCCATTCACTTCTTTTATGAGAGGCAGGATAGCCCTCTCAATGGCAACTGCTGCAGTCATACCATCTGCATCGGCATGGTGTCTCAGTAGAATGGGTTTGGACTTGATGACAGCTTTACGTATCTCCTTTGCGACAGCTTTCATGGCCGGCCTGAGCTTTTCCAGTATGTCGCTCTTAACCAGGAACTCAATCTCATGTGGTTCAGCCCTGCTGTCAATTGCATTTTCTATGCGTGTTCTTATAGCAGTTTCCTTTTCTCCGATCAGCCGTTTCATACTGCGGACTTCAAGCTGAACGTTCTCTCCTCTAAGCTGTACTTCTCCGGTAACAGATACTATCATATCAGCATCTATGTGAGGATATGCTCTCTCTCCAGCACTTTCAAAGGCTGCAGCAGATATCTGGCCGGTCTCGTCATCAATGGTAAATATGGTAGGACCTGCTGTTTGTTTTACCTGTATTACCTCTCCATGGACCCTTACTGTCTTGCCTACGTTTTCAGAGAGTTTGGAGGAGTTAAGCTCTGGAAGCTCTTTTTCAAGTTCCACGGTTTGATATGTGCTGATATTCCTGGGCAGTAGGTCCAATTTGTTATTGTTCCTTATTTCCTTCACACTAATCACAAGGCTGTCTCCGATCTTTGGAGTTTCCTTTATATTGCTCGAATGAATAAGCCCTCTCAGTTTTGAATTGATATCTACAAAAGTCCCAAATGTAACGTTGCTGTTGACAACACAATGATATAGCTTTCCGATCTCTATCTCGTCTATAGTGCAAGAATCATCAAGCTTGTAAACTACCTGTTTCTTGCTGCAGCTTTCACACACTTCTTCTCCATCTACAAGCTTGTCTATGGGTGAACCGCATGTTTTACAAGAGTATAGGACGCCTTTTCCTTTACATGCCTTGCAAGCATCTTTTTCTTCTATCTCTCCGGTTCCACCGCATTTTAGACACGCTGAGCCACTACTAAGGAAATTTGAAACATCTTTTTCAGAGAGTTTCATAAAGTCTATTGATTTGGATTTCCCGCTTCCTTTACATTCCGGGCATTTCTTCGAGGAGGTAACAATGTATCCCTTTGCCTCGCACTCTGGACATCTTTCACTCATTTTATCATGCCTTAAATGTAATATGTGGGATTTATGTCTTTGGTCTCCAGCCGTATAAAGTATGTCAAAAATCGATATCAAGCTACACTTGATACAATTTGAGCTAGTTTGTAATTTCACACAACAAAATCAATCAGATTAATAAACCATAAAATCCTCTTATTACTTGTTGGGTCTGAAATAAAAGGAAAATGTTTGCTTTCATGCTCTATACATCCCCTCGAAAAACGGTTCGGACCCAAACTCCTTTCTACCATTTTATCTACAACCAGCATTAAGTTTTTAATATGTAGAAACCCTTTATTTATATACAATCAGTAATTCACTGTTTGAAAGGGAGGTACTATGGCTTTATTTGATGTTCTTTTTCCTTTAATTATCATTGCAATCTTTATTTTATCAAAAGCGATCAAGATCGTAAATGAGTATGAACGTGTTGTTATTTTTCGTTTAGGGCGGCTAAGTGGTGTCAAAGGTCCGGGTCTGTTTCTTATAATCCCTATCATAGATACAGTTGTGAAAATAGATTTACGTGTGGTTACCATTGATGTTCCTAAGCAGAATGTGATCACCAAGGATAACGTAACAGTAGATGTAGATGCTGTGGTCTATTATAAGGTAGTGGAACCATCTTCTGCTGTCAATGAAGTGGAAAATTACAGGTACGCCACTTCAACTTTGTCTCAGACCACATTACGTGATGTGATAGGTCAGATAGAACTTGATGAACTTCTTTCTAACAGGGAGGAGATCAATAAGGATATTCAGGACATGCTTGATGTATCTACTGATCCTTGGGGTATCAAGGTTACAGGAGTTACTCTTAGAGATGTGAAAATAGATGATACAATGCTGCGTGCCATTGCAAAACAAGCTGAAGCAGAGCGTGAGAAGCGTGCACGTATCATTCTTTCAGAGGGCGAGTTCATAGCTGCTGAAAAGATGAAAGAAGCTGCAAAAATGTATCAGGAAATGCCTGCAAGTCTTAAACTGCGTGAACTGCAGACCATTGCTGAGGTTGCAAGGGAAAAGAACCTGATAGTGATCTCCAGTTCTACAGAAATGGGAGAGATCGCAGCTATGTCAAAAGCATTCAGTGAAAAGAACAAGAGCTGAAGGAAAGATTGGGATGCTATCCAGGTTTGGGATCTCTTTTTTACTTTTTTTATTTTTGTTGTGCTGCATACCCGGTGCCTGTGCGGAACAGGTATTGGTATTGCAGATAGAGGATTCCATAACTCCTGCATCAGATGATATTTTGGCTGATGCTATTGCTTTTGCCGAAGAAGGTGATTATGAGGCTTTGGTGATAACTCTCAACACTCCTGGCGGTGTAGTGGATGCGACTCTTAATATGATGGAACAAATAGCTAACACCGATGTGCCTGTGATCGGCTATGTGTATCCGGAAGGTACCAAGTCGTGGTCTGCTGGTACTCTTCTCCTTATTAGCACGGATGTGGCGGCGATGTCTCCTTTTACAGTTATAGGCTCGGCTCAGCCTGTCACAATGACTCCTTCAGGTTCAGAACCCATAAATGATTCCAAGGTAGTGAACGCTCTAGTTGCAACAGCACAGGAAAATGCCCGCAAATACGGACGTAATGAAACTGCTGCAGGATTATTCATTACTGAAAATCTCAATTTAAATCCTGAAAAGGCTCTGGAATATGGAGTAATAGAATACGTAGCTTCAGATCTCAATGATCTGCTGGGTCAGGTCGACGGACAGGTGGTCAAGGGGCGGGAACTCAAGACCATTGGGGCAGATATAGTGTTCTATGAACCATCCCTGAAACTTTCTTTCCTAGATATTATCTCAGATCCTGTCATTTCCTCTTTGTTACTGTTGCTTGGAGTGTATGGCTTAATATTAGGTCTCTCCCATCCCGGGATCGGTGGAGAGGTATTTGGTCTTATATCTATATCCTTAGGGCTTGTAGGCACGGGTTTCGATGTTAATATTGCATCAATATTCCTCATACTGGTTGGTGTTGCATTGATCATAATAGAGTTCCAATCTCCGGGCTTTGGAGTATTTGGGATTGCAGGGCTTGTGTGCATAGTTGCGGGAAGTATACTGCTTGCACCCACAGATTACCCGCGAAATTATACGCCAGCTGAATTCCAGCAGACTATCTTACTTTCTGTTGTAGCTCCAACCATTGCTATTGGTGCTTTTTTGTTGTTTGTTCTCTATAAGGTAGCGATTGTGCGTCACTCCAAACCTAAATTCGGTGAGCTTATAGGTGATATTGCTGTTGCACAGGCCTCTTTTGGACCCGGAGAAATTGGATATGTGAGGCACAAAAGCGAAAACTGGAAAGCACGTTCCGAGGAAGTTGTCAAAAAAGGAGATAAGGTGGAGATTCTGGAAAAGGATGGAACAGTTTTGATCGTAAAAAAGATTGATGAAATACAACGTCTTTCAGAAAAATGATCTGCTTTTCTTTTTCAAGCAGATCCTTTCTTAATCGTTTCTATTACCCTGCGCTTTTTCTCAATTGCGTTCTCAGCTGCCCTGTCAATTGCATTTTTCATTTCAATGAAATCTCGTGGCTCCTCTTCTCCTATCATTTTCTTGATAGGAGTATATGCAGATTCTCTGAAACGGGGTGTGAAATCCCTTATCTCTCCGTTAATTCTGATCTCTGAGCCAGCTCCTTTCTCCACACGTCCAATGATGTCTATAGCAACACCTGCTCCTTTCACAGCTTGCATGATATCCTGGGCAGACTCCTGTGGAGCAATAATAAGCAGTGCATCCAGAGAGACTCCCAGATAATCGATCTTGAGGGTTTCGAGCATGTTAAGCACAACTGGATTGACCAATGCTCTCATTTTTTCTTCTTCAAAGACCAGTTTTACACCAGCTGTCTTTGATATCTCTTTTGCATCGCCACGGATACCACCGTTTGTGACATCAGTCATGGCATGAATGTGTGGCAACAGGCCGGAACCAATGAGAGCTTCACATGCTTCCAGGAATTTTACATTCATGGTCTCGCTGACAACATGGTGCATGTTGTAGTACAGGGCCGTAGTAGAAACAGTCCCTCCTCCTGCACCCTCGGTCATGAGGATCACATCTCCAACGCGTGTCTGGTTTCGGGCTGTAAGGTCTGATGTCGTTCCCACAGCACCCACACCGCCTGTCATGCGTTCCCCGATAACCATATCGCCACCTATGCGAAGTGTGCTGCCTGTGATAAGGGGTATGCCGGTAAGTTCAGATACTGTTGTGATGCCTGCGATATGATCGAAGATCTTCGCTACATCCCCGTCATCCGCTACATGAATATCTGAGAGCAGAGCAATAGGCCGGGCTCCCATCACATACACGTCCCGCAGTGAAGCTCTTGCCACATGGAAACCGGCAAGAAATGGGAAATCGCTAAGCCGTGAGTGTATTCCGTCTATGGTGACTATTATGTATTTGTCTGTGCCATTACCTAAGACCACGCCGGAATCATCAAGCTGTGCACTGTCAACTACCGCTCCTGTTTTTCCAATTACTTCTGCTATTTTCTCGTGTGTGTAAAAGTCGCCTGTGCCTCTTGAACCTACGCCGAACTCACCCATGGTGACTCCAGATATGGTAGGTTCCAGAATGTCACCTTTCACATTCAGCGTGTTTTGAGCTTCAACAATTGTTGCCTGCGCAAGCTTACGTGCATGCTGAGGTGTGGTCCTTTTTATTTCCAGGATTCTTGCTGTTAGTTTATCCTCAAGTTCGGTGTCATTGGCACGTAGGCCTCTTTTTGCATATCCTTCGATATCCATGTTTTTTTCCTCAGCACATTTCTACAAAGTTGCGAAGCATCTTCAGACCAATATCTCCGCTTTTTTCAGGGTGGAACTGTGTGCCCATTACATTCCCTGAATCGTTGACTATGGCAGATGCAAAGTTTTGTCCATATTCACATGATGCAAGCGTGTTCTTTTGTGCAGTATTGACGTAGTATGAATGTACAAAATACACATAAGATCCGTTTGGTACGCCTTTGAACAGTGGATGTTCCTGGGTGATCTGTATGGAGTTCCATCCCATGTGAGGCACTTTGAGTTCAGAATGAGGGAATCTTACTACATTACCTTTCACAAGTCCCAAGCCATCCGTTAGCCTTCCTTCCTCGGACCAGTCCATAAGTATCTGCTCACCCAAACAGATACCAAGCATAGGCTTGCCGGAATTCACATATTCGGTAATAGTATCTTTCAGACACTCTATATTTTTCATGGCATCCATGAAAGCGCCCACTCCAGGGAGAATTACCCCATCTGCTGCAAGCATCTTTTCGGGATCGCTGGAGATGGAAACAGAGGCACCTGCATGTTCAAGTCCCTTGTACACACTGCGCAGGTTACCAAGCCCATAGTCTATGATCACGATATTTTTCATCGGGAGTTAGAGCTTGTTCCTTGTACATCAATTTAACGTATCTTCACATCCCCGGTTTTAATATCTAAATAATATAGTATGACTTATATACTTTGTATTCTTTTTAAATACCTACCCAATCTGGTGAGAAGTATGAAAAACAGAAAGAATGCTAGAACCTTGTTCCGCAGTGATGATGCCATGGAACTGCCAATTAATATTGTAGTTATGCTGGTTGTTGGAATGGTAGCACTTGCAGCCCTTGTCGCCATTATTCCTCCACCTACCAAAAACATGTCGGTTTATATTGATAGTGCTGGGGCTTCTGATACTACCGCTATAACCATGACCGATGGCAATGCGGTTATAGTGGATTCAGCTACAGCACAGAACCCATTCTATGTAAGGGTAACTCTCTCAGCTACAGACACTGATGGCAATCCCGTAAGAGATGCCAGCGTGGTGCTAAGGGGCTTAGGAGGGGTTGCTACAGCCACCACAGGCAGTGATGGCAGGGCTGTGCTTATCACTGACCCGGCAATGGTAACAATGGGACCTAACCAGAACGAAGGCACAATGGACCTTACCATCTCAGCTAACGGGTTCTACGACTATGAGAAGGAAGATGCTGTGATGATCGTCAGGACTGCCTGACCATTTTATTTTTTAATACTATGAAGGAGAGAAGCTTTTTCAGGGATGACGGGGCTGCACTGGGTCTTCCCATAAGGATGGTGGTATTGACTATAGTGGGTCTTGCAGGTCTAACCATGATACTATCTGCACTTGCAGGCATTCATACCACTCCTGGTGTTCTCTACTTAATTTCCAACACCACTTCCTTTTCCATGAGTGGAACTACAGATGATTCTCCGTATATTCAGCTAACTGTACTCAATTCAGAAGATGAACCAGTGCCAGGGGCAAGTGTGGTTATCTGGTCTCCTGACCACAGGACAGCTAAAGCAGGAACTACGGATTCTTTTGGAGAGTTCATCTTCCAACTGGAAAACATGTCTCTGCCCACAGGAAAAAGTGAGGGATATATTGCTGTCAAAGTGATACAGGAAGGGTATCTGGATCTGGAAGAGCAGTATTTCATAAAGGTCAGATCCACGTGATACATTTTCCTATATTTTATGCTCTGTCAGAATCTCTGTTTGCCATATAAAATCTGACAAGGGCAGTCCCGGCAAGCACCAGCGCAACGGTGAATGAGAAATAAGGGGATCTTATTATGTCCCATCTATTACTCATGATCAGCACGCCTGTAACGAAAATGAGGGCTGCTGCCACAAGTCCGGAGAGCTCCATGGGCACTTTCACAGACCCGATGGT
>MVQW01000266.1 GCA_002067265.1 Methanomethylovorans sp. PtaU1.Bin073
CAGACTTCTGGAGCCAATTTTCTGGTTACAATCCGATGTTGTTACCGGGGAGTTCAAAGGCCATGAATGTATGCCTGTTATCCTAATCGATAAAAATGGTAAAAAGCAACAGACAGTGATAGGGGAAACATGTGACTTTTCTGAAAGCCAATATGTAGGCTTCAGTGCTTTTTCATCCAATACTTTTGATACTCTGAAATTTGATGGAACAAATGTTCCAGTTGAGTTTTCTTTGCTTAAGGATGTGCAAGATGCAGGACTTGATGTTAAAACAGTTGAAGTGGGCATGTTAACTAATGATGCACATGCTGTTTTATACTCAAAGAAGATTGGAGTAGTTATTCCTGCATATAATGAAGAAAAACTCATCAAGATAACAGTTGATGGTATTCCACCATACATTTCCAGAATTTATGTGATCAATGATGCAAGTACTGATTCTACTGCAAAAGTACTGGAATCAATAAAGGATTCCCGCTTGCATGTGATCACACACGAAGTGAATCAGGGAGTAGGAGCAGCCATTCTGCATGGATACAAACGAGCTCTGAAAGAGAACATGGATATTATAGTGGTTATGGGCGGGGATAACCAAATGAACCCTGATCAGCTTCCGAAACTGCTCATGCCAGTTATTCAGGGTAAAGCTGATTATACCAAAGGCAATCGCCTCATGAGCAAAGAGTTTAGAGGTGGTATGAGCAAATGGCGTTTGTTTGGAAATTCGATTCTTTCCCTTATAAATAAGATCAGTAGCGGCTACTGGCATATCATGGATCCTCAAAACGGTTATACGGCCATTTCCCGAAGAGCCCTATCTGGAATTGATATAGATACTCTTTTTACTTACTACGGTTACTGTAACGATATGCTTGTGAAACTCAATACCTTTGGGTTCCGCACAATGGATATTACAATGCCAGCTCGCTATGGTCAGGAAAAGTCTTCAATCAAATATAGTAAATTCATGTTCCGTGTATCCAGGATGCTCTTTAGGAAATTCCTGTGGCGTTTGAAGATGAAATATATGGTATTAGATTTCCATCCTTTAGTGTTCTTCTATGCTCTTGGAATGACACTTGTGCCTCTTGGTGTACTATTAGGGTTGTACATAGGTGCAACCAGACTGTTCTTTGGTTGGGCAGTTTCACCAAATTTTCTGATACTTGATGCTCTTCTCCTAATTACCGGAATACAGTTTACTCTGTTTGCGATGTTGTTCGATATGCAGGAGTCTGACAAAAGAATACAAAACGGAGAAATAGAAGCCCAGAATGGGAACTGGAACTAATTATTATGCCTTCGGGCATAATAGTTACAAATACGATCAATTACTAAATACTGTAGAAAGATGATGACACTTAGCACATATCATTTTTATGAAATTGTAAAGCTCGCTCTATCTTTTGCCAGTGGTGATACTTGATGTCTTCTCTTGAGAAACTTGATTTTTCTCTTCCGAAATTTCGCCAGATATGCGAATCCATATCCAGGAATTATCCAACTATAACGGTTTTAGACTATTTTGAAAAACGACACCCAGATAAATTTATAATAATGCGGCATGATATAGACCGATTTCCGGGAAATGCACTGAAAACCGCAAAGATAGAGCATGAGCTTGGGGTCAGGGCAACGTATTATTTCAGATCAAATAATGGGATATTTCACACTAAAATAATAAAACAAATTGAAAAAATGGGTCATGAGATTGGATATCACTATGAAGTTTTAAGTGAAACCAACGGTGACCAGGAAAAAGCTATAGAGCTTTTCCGTAGTAATCTGGAAAAGTTGAGAAAGATATGTGATGTTAAAACAATTTGCATGCATGGAAGACCCCTATCAAAGTTTGACAACCGTGATCTTTGGAAGACCTATGATTATAAGGACTATGGCATAGTAGGAGAAGCCTACTTGTCAGTAGGAGAGGAACTTAACTATTTTTCAGATACCGGCAGGTGCTGGGGCATTAAGGACAATATGAGAGATTACATCCCAGGTAATGCACAGCAGATCGACCTCAAAGGTACAGATGACCTGATAGCACTTATAGAAAACAAAAAACTAAATAATCTTTATATTCTTACGCATCCGGAAAGATGGTCATCAAATATTCTTTCGTGGAGTGCATACTATTCCATGGACCTTGGAGTCAATTTTGGAAAAAATATTTTGATCGAATATGCCGGGCGAAAGAGTCTCTTACATGTAGACCGCAGTTTATCAATAACTGTCGACATTGAAGATTGGTACCATATTCCTTCTGTGTGTGGTTCTGACTTTTCGGTGTACAAGGATGTTAAAGAGTTTTTTGAAAAGTGGGAAGGAAGATACGACTACTTAAGCGAGCCAACAAAAAGGGTTCTGGATATCCTTGATGAGTTCCATATGACTGCCACGTTCTTCATTGTAGCGGATGTTGCAGAACATTATCCGGGTTTAATCGAATCTATTGCGGCAAGGGGACATGAAATCGCTTGTCATGGAGCAGACCATAGGTGCAGCATTAACCCAAATACAAAAAAACCGTTGTTGACGATAGAAGAGTTCGAGAAGAGTACGATGGAAGCAAAGGAAATACTAGAAAAGGCTTCAGGACAAAAAGTAATTGGTTTCCGTGCTCCAAATGCAGCAGTGACGGGACAAATGCTCGATTCACTTCGAAAAATG
>MVQW01000267.1 GCA_002067265.1 Methanomethylovorans sp. PtaU1.Bin073
AAATGTGATGTTTTGTTGTTTAGTTTTACAATAGACTGATAATCTAAGTGGTCATAATGGTCATGTGTAATAAAAACTGCATCAATCGGTGGCATATCATCAATAACATGCAGCATTATATCTTCACTGTATTCATATTTTTTAATTCCCACAAATGAAACTGGTGATGCAATGTTACTCAGCATAGGGTCTATCAATAACTTTTTATTATCAACGCTAAGCAGAAAAGCAGAGTGTCCAAACCAGGTCAGACTATCATTTTCACTTTTTATTTTGTTCCAGTCAATGGCCGAAACAGGAATCGGAACCGTCGGATTGCGGGCTTTAGCTTCTGAAGTAGACTCCTCATTAGTTGATGAAGAGTATGAGGAATTTATAGCCAACTCCGTATGATACTCATTAATAAATTTTCCATTTACATAATTATTTAAATTTTGATACATTTCCTTTTGTTCTTTCGTTGGATTCCCACCGAAAGCCGGGTCTATGTTCATAAATAAAATAATACCTACACAAAGTAGAAGCAAAAAACAGAATAAATGAAACACAGTCTTTTTGATTTTGATCATTTTCCGATCCATCTATTCATTTTTCATGATATGAGTCCCTGTCGAGCTGATTCTAGAGTGACCGGTCACTCACTAATCTGATGAAAAAATATTATTTTTTGGCCAGCCCCTCCCAGATAACCTGAAATCCATCTTCAATAACCTTTTCCTTATCTAGTGGTTCTGAATCCAGAATTAAGTTCACCACTGTCCTGCTGGATTGATAGAACATTGCGATGACCAGTTCTGCAGAATAATCCCTTATATCGCCGTTTTCTATTCCTTCTTTCACAAGGTCGTGAAGGAAGATGTATTCTTTCATGACTACTTCACGCGTATAATTCGTTATGTATGGAGAGGAACAGAACTGACCGACAAAATGAAAATCTTCCGGATTGTTGAGACCCCATTCGATCATATTATACCAGATTTTCTTCAATTTATCATGAAAGGTACTCTGTGTCTGGACATCTTCTCCCATTCTACGGCTTAATTCTCCCTTTACCTCGAAATACAGACCATTAATAAGATCCTCTTTTGTGGGGAAGTAGTTGAATAGCGTACCTGTGGCTACACCTGCTTCTTTTGAGATCTGGGCAGTGGATGTGCCGTGGAAGCCCCTTTCAGTGAAGAGCTTCAGAGCCGCTTTCAGAAGGGCTGCTTTTTTGTCTTCGATCTGTTTTTTCATGAATTATCTCTGATATTGACTAATTAGTCATTTATGCAATAATAAAAAGGTTTTAAATAAATAGTTTATGGTGCTTTTCCTTAAATTTGTTAAAGCACCAAGACCTGAACATACAAAATTCATCGACTCCTCCTTAAAGCAAAAAATACGGAAATCCTAAATACTTCAAAGCACAATACTAGATTGACTAATCAGTCTAGTGCTAATAGGGTTGGAGATAGAACAAATGCTCTACAGAGAAGTGCCTAAAAGTGGAGACAAATTATCGATACTCGGACTTGGAGCCATGAGGCTTCCCGAAAAGGATGGTGCTATTGATCGACAGAAGGCTACAGCCCTTGTCCGCCATGCAATTGACAGCGGAATAAATTATGTAGATACCGCATGGACATATCATAAGGATCAGAGCGAAGCCTTTCTTGGAGAAGCCCTGGCAGATGGATATCGTGAAAAGGTAAGGCTTGCCACAAAAATGCCACACTGGCTTGTTAAGGACCAGCAAGACATGGAAAAGTTCCTGAATATCCAGTTAAACAGGCTACGTACTGATCATATTGACTACTATCTCATTCACTCCCTAACAGCAGGCGGCTGGAAGAAAATAAAAGAAAACGGAGTTCTGGAATTCCTTGAAAGAGCAAAAAAGGATGGACGCATAAGGAATGCCGGTTTTTCCTTCCATGATAATGTTGAAGTTTTTAAAGAAATCGTTGATTCCTATGACTGGGATGCCTGTTTGATACAATACAATTTCCTTGATGAGAAACACCAGGCAGGAACTGAAGGTTTGAAATACGCAGCAAAGAAGGGTATTGCTGTTATCGTAATGGAACCTCTGCGCGGTGGAAGCCTTGTCAGGAACATACCAACTGAAGTAGCAGATATCTGGAATGAAGCAGATGTCAAAAGAACACCTGTGCAGTGGGCTCTCAGATGGATCTGGAACCATCCGGAAGTTACCCTTGTTCTCTCCGGTATGAACGAAATATCTCAGGTAGATGAGAATATCAGGACAGCATCAGAAGCTTATCCTGATTCACTGACAGAAAATGAACTTGATACCGTTCAAAGAGTTGCAGAAAAGTATAGGAACCTTATGATGATACCGTGCACAGGCTGCGGGTATTGTATGCCATGTCCTGTCGGCGTTGATATACCTGGATGTTTTGACCTGTACAACAGTAAGATGATATTCAAGGGCATAAGTGATCATGATACACAATACAGGTATCTCATACATCAGATGGGTATTCTTGGAAAGAACAGCGCTGCTTCCCTTTGTGTGGAATGTGGGAAATGCAAGGAGCATTGTCCTCAGCATATCGATATACCCGAAAAGATGAAAGAAGTGGAAGCCAAATTCGAAAAGCCGATCACAAAACTCACCGCTAAGACCATGAAGTTGATACTGCCACTTTTCAGGCAAGTAACTCTACTGCGAAACCGGCAAAGTAGCAAGAACTAGCAAGAGACAGATATTTAAAAATAACAAAAACCTGCATTCTTGTGACCTTATGACAGAGAAGCAAACCGATAAAAGACAGGCAATTCTTGATACTGCTCTGCTACTTTTCACAGAACGGGGATTTCATGGCACTCCGACATCATTGATAGCAAAGGAAGCTGGAGTGGCAACTGGCACGCTTTTCCATTATTTCAAAACAAAAGAAGAACTTATAGAGAC
>MVQW01000268.1 GCA_002067265.1 Methanomethylovorans sp. PtaU1.Bin073
TCCATCACCCTGATGGCTGCAAAAGGAAAAGAGACTTTCTATGAGAAGTTCGGGTTTTTCAAGAGGCCATCAGGAGAGTATGGGCATGGGATGATGGTTGAGCTTTAGTCTCGAACTTTGCTATGTAAAATTCTATTATCCTTTTTCCTCCCATGAGGACAGATATACACACATAGGCCGCATACAGCTATCTGTCCTTTCTTCTCCATCTCTTTGAAATAGTCTTCACATTTCTTAGCATCATATCGCATTTCTCGACTCTCATCTTCAGCAAAATTCCTTCCTGTAAAAGCCTGAACAGGACATATTTTCACGCATTCATTACATGTTCCGCACCTGCTTTCCATTTTGCTTCCGGTAGGTTGAAGAGGTGCATCTGTCAGTATCGTTGTCCATCTAACCCTTGGTCCGTTATCTGGTGTTATCAAGAGGCAGCTTTTCCCTATCCAGCCCAGTCCGGCCAGATGGGCTCCCAGCTTGTGGGAGAACTGAGCGCATATCCTTTCATCATCAACCCTTTTTGATGAAGGAAGAGGCAGTACTCCGTAACCCCTTTCTTGAATATGACTGCTTAGGATTGAAGTTATCATATCCAATCTTGAGTTAATAACATCGTATGCATGATGCTTGTAATTCAGCAACGCAGCCTTTTCATTTCTGTGTGGGAGTTTGTCAACGATAGGGTCTATCAGTTTTATTCCAAGTGAAATTGCATATGGATATGCGGATAGATCCTCACCACCTTGCTCTACTATAAATTCTCTTGCGTTTGACAGGTCTGATACGCCAAAATACTGAACGCCATTATCCAATGCCATTTTGTTCAATTCGTTCTGAAGACTCACAAAGATTCCTCTTGTATATTGTCAGGTGCCCAATGGTCCTTTCATCCGACCGCTGCTTACAGCTTTAACGAATTCCACAGGATGCTGGATCAATTTTGCGGTTTCTTCAATAGACATCCCTTGATCTAAAAAGCTTTTTGCGATAACAGCCATGGACTCACCTATCTCTATAA
The DNA here is from genome assembly GCA_002067265.1 of Methanomethylovorans sp. PtaU1.Bin073. The sequence continues at coordinate 1,019 of MVQW01000268.1, forward strand.
TATGTTTGTCAGGGTCGTATATTCGAACTACACGCTGCTGCCAATCATGTTTTTTGGGTTGGTGAACATATTCGATATCATCAAATTCCTTCAGATGCTCGATTAAGGCATCAAAGTCTTCTTCCTCAAAATAAAGTTCAAAATTGTGTGATCTCTCCATAACCGACTCTTTGTTTACTGATACGATGTCAGCAAAATTGAGCTGTATTGCAAACCCACCGCTGAATGTGACATTCCACCCAAGGTCTAATATGATCCTCTGACCCAGTACTTCTTCATAGAATCGTTTAGAAGCTTTCAGGTTGTCAACCGCAATTAAAGGGCATGTAAATTTCAATTTGTTAATCTCCTGGAACAACCACTTGTTCAATTAATTCCCTTTATGCCAATTAAATATGTGTAATCTCTTAAAAGAAGAAATCAGAATATGATATTTATTAATCTTAAATTCAGAGTAATTAGAAATATTGAATAAGAAATCAACTGCAGAAATCTGCAGTTGGAATAATTTTATTTCAGTTCACAAGCTATCTTCTCACTTCCACCCTGCTTTTTCACGTATTCCAGAGCTTCCTGAGTATGGTCGAATAAAAGCACATGTCTTTTTTCCATCAATTCTATTAACTCCTCATCACTTTCCATTCTTTTCATAACTTCAGGCTGTATTGATGTGATGTAGACCTTCTGGTTTCTCTTTTTGCTCATATTAATAAAGCTTCTAAGCCTCTCAAGGCCCGTAGTATCAATGAATGGTACATATCGCATGCGGAGAATTATATGAGGCCTGCTAATGTTAATATGCTCATTGATCTTGCTTTCGAAAACGTTCATAGCACCAAAGAAGAATGGTCCATTGAGAGTATATACTGCGACGTTCTTTTCCAGATATGGATCGGCAAAGATAGTGGCGTTAATTCCTGTCGATTTATCGTAGTTCTCCATTGTCTGGATATCAATTATATTAGTGAGCCTTATGAAGAGCAGGATTATGGCCAGGAACATGCCCATCTGCACTGCGAACACCAGGTCTGTGAGCACTGTCAGGGCAAATGTGGCAACCAGCACTAAAGTATCCATTTTGCTGATATGCATGATGGTCTTGAATTCGGTGATGTTGATCATTCTGAGAGAGGTTAGAATCAGCACTCCTGCAAGGTAGGCTTTTGGGATGAATGCGGCTAGAGGGCCAAAGAAGAGGAGGATTGTTAACAATATGAGGGCATGGATTATTCCTGACATCTGTGTCTTTGCGCCTTCTCTTATATTCACAGCACTTCTTGCGATGGCGGCTGTACAGGGAATTCCAGAGAAGAATGGCAGTATCATATTTCCAAGCCCTTGTCCCATGAGTTCTCTGTTGCTATCATGCTTTGAGTTTGTCATACCGTCACAGACCACTGCACAAAGCAAAGCTTCGATGGTTCCCAAAAGTGCTATTGTAAGGGCAGCTGGCAATACAGTGAGTATCAGTTGGGGATTGAGATTTATCATCTGTATGCTGGGGAGGCCAGCAGGAATACTGCCAACAAGAGGGATGTCAATATTCATGCGGTATATTACTAATACTGACAGGACCAGTGCTACTATGGAGGCAGGAAGGCTACTAAGATACTTTATTTTGGCAAGGATACCTGGCAGGTAAAGTAAAAGCACTATAGTAGCTACACATATCAATAATGCATTAGTGTTAGAGGCACTTATATTTTCAATAATAGCAACAATTGTTTCCCATGCGTATTCTTTTGCAGGGATCACCATTCCTAAAGCATTGGGTATCTGGCCTATCAATATTATGGCACCGATACCGCTTGTGAATCCTGAGATCACTGGCAAAGGAATATATTTGACTACCTTACCCAGTTTGAACAATCCGAAGAGTATCTGAAAAATACCTGCAAGGAATCCTGCAAGTAGTAGTCCTTCCAATCCATAGCTATTCAGGGTGGCTAGGATGATCACAGTCATGGCACCAGTGGGTCCTGTTATAGAATATTTGGAACCACCAGTGGCAGACACAAGCATTCCCGCTATCACGGCCGTATAAAGACCCATCACCGGCTCTACACCGGATGCGATAGCAAAAGCAATAGCAAGTGGCAGTGCCACGATAGCTGTAATAAAACCTGCTTTGAGGTCACTTAAAAACGATTCTTTGAAATACCCAGAAATTCCGGTTTTTACATCCATGTTATCTTGCTCGACGCGCGGCATTAATTATTCATCAAAAGGATGTAGACTAATTACCATATATTTATAATTTGTCTATGATGAAAATCGGGTAGTGCCCTTACCGGAAGGCAAGGGAAGAGTACATACTGATAAAGGCTTTGTTTGAAACATCAAACTTATAAAAAAGTACAAAAATCCTACTTATAGATGATCTTAAATAAAGTAAAAAAAGAATAAACTGAAAGTTCTTTAGGATCGTTGAATTATGTCAATATCCCACCCTTTATCACTCATAGTAATTTAGCAAAAAACTCCATAGATTTTTGAGTTTCCATCACAGGAATAGTCTCACAATTTATAATGTCTCTCCAGGGGAACGTAGCAGCCATATAGGCTTCTGCGTTCTCGAGTTCGTACACCACAAATACCCTGCATGAAGATAGATCAGACCATTCTGCAATTACGTTGTACCCTTCAGGATATTTCCATTCCGCATATCGCTTACCTAATTCCATATCATCCTTTTTATCCCACGTCATTATGTCCATAAACAACATTTCTTCAACCCCCTTAGATATGGATACGTTTCATCATAAAATATACTGTATATTAGAAGTATTTATTTATTATTAGTAAAAACTTTTTTAATATATTGATTAAACAATCTTTATTGAATAGTAACCCCAAAGTTAACTATTACAATTTGCTCTGTTTTTTAGGACTAAATAAAACACTTACAAATCAAAAAACATAACTAATAGTAGAAATAGTTATATTTCTCTACGTAATTTTTATACGTAGGGGTATATTTTCAGTTGGTAACTGGGTCTGCTGAAAAGGCAGCTGACCTGCTTGTGGTTGGAAGAAACAATGAACATTTTTTTCCATTTTTACCCTTGAAAGAATAGTCAGGGTGCATCGGAGGAAAGGATATGAAAGTATTAGCAATCAACTCAAGTCCCAAAATGGAAAAGGGCAATACAGCTATGATATTGACCCCATTCCTTGATGGGATGAAAGAAGCAGGGGCAGAGGTAGACCTCTTCTATACAAGAAAGCTCAATATCAATCCCTGCACAGGAGAATTCAATTGTTGGTTCAAAACACCGGGTGAGTGTTATCAGGACGATGATATGAAACTGCTCTATCCAAAAATAGAAGAGGCAGATGTGTTTGTATTTGCTTCACCGCTATATTCCGATGGGATCAACGGTCCTATGAAGAACTTTATCGATAGGACGATTCCAGTACTTGATCCTTTTATGGAGCTGCGTGCTGATCGCTGTCGTCATCCTCGTCGTGGGGTTTCTAAGGATCGAAAGATGGTATTGGTTTCAAATTGTGGTTTCTGGGAGATGGAAAATTTTGATCCTCTAGTCGCCCATATGCAGGCCATTTGCAAGAATGCATCATTTGAGTTTGCTGGGGCACTGCTGCGTCCGCATGGTGAAATTATGCCGATTATGATACAGATGGGCTTACACATAGATGATATCTTCGAGGCTGCAAAAGATGCAGGCCGCCAGCTAGTAAACGAAGACAAGATATCACAGAATACTCTTGACATCATAAGCCGTCAACTTCTGCCACGCGATATGTTTATTCAAAACTATAATCAGTACTGCAAGCAAATTCTGGATTCATTAGGAAAATAAGTAATACATACTTATTTCTCTTCTTTTTACTCTCTGCTTGATGGACACAATTCTTTTACCACACATTCGCTGCATTTTGGATTCCGGGCTATGCATACATTGCGCCCGTGCAGGATCAGGGTCATAGAAAGCGTTTCCAGATCCTCTCTTTTTGCTATCTTCATGAGGTCTTTCTCTATCTTTTCAGGCTCTTCATTTTGAGTAAAACCCAAACGGTTTGAGAGCCTTTTAACATGCGTATCCACTGCAATGCCTTCTATCTTTCCAAAAGCTCTGGAAAGCACGATATTGGCAGTTTTCCTTCCAACTCCGGGAAGTTGCAGCAAACCCTCCATTGTATCGGGGACCTTGCCTCCAAAATCTGCAAGTATGATTCGAGCACTTTCAATGATGTGCTTTGCTTTCTGATGGTAGAATCCAGTGGAATAGATTTCTTTTCCAAATTCTGATACATCTGCAGAAGCATAATCTTCAAGAGTACGATATTTTTTGAAAAGTGATTGAGTTACCTGGTTCACCTGCCGATCCGTGCACTGGGCTGATAGGATAGTTGCTATCAGCAGTTCCAAAGGCGAACTAAAGTGCAGAGCTGGAGCAGCATCTGGGTATTTTTGCTTGAGAAGTGCAAAAATCTGCTTGAAATTGTGAGTGTTGTCTGGAACCTTTTCCTTAGAATTCATGCAGGTAGATAGCAACTGCTAGTTCTTATCACTTTTTTTGAAAAAAATAAAGGGGGGAAAATAGAGTAAAAAGAAATAACTAAGGGCTCTCAAAGCCCGTAGTACTCGATGTTCTTGTCAGCAATGGCCTGTATCTTGGCTATCTCTTCAGCACCGCCTTCCTTGCTAAACAGGTGCTTGAAACGGCTCTGCATTTTAAGATAGTCTTCTACAGGTGCGGCTTTACCAATCTTTCTTACCTTGGTGATCTCTCCGTTCTCCATTTCGAACAGAGGCCACAGGCCGGTCTTAACAGCCATCTGGGCAACTTCTACGGTTTTAGAAGTATCGAATCCCCAGCCCGTTGTACAGGGGGCATGGCAGTGTATATATGTTGGACCTGGTGTTTCTGTGGCTTTCTTCACCTTGTTGATCATGTCCTTACCATATCCCAGGGATGTGGTAGCCACGTATGGTGAACCGTGTGCTGCAATAATGGCAGGCATGTTCTTTTTAGGCCTCTGGTTACCAAAGGAAACCTTTCCGGCGGGACTTGTTGTGGTTGAAGCGTCAAATGGTGTTCCACTGCTTCTCTGAACACCTGTGTTCATGTAAGCTTCATTGTCTACACAGACATAGGTAAAGTCATGTCCTCTCTCAAAAGCTCCTGAAATGGCCTGTAGACCAATATCCATGGTAGCACCGTCACCACCAATGGCTATGATCCTTGTATTGCCCTTCTTTCCCATAGCTATCAGTGCAGCTTCTATACCTGAAGCAACTGCAGCGGCATTCTCAAAAAGGGAATGTATCCAGGGTACGTTCCATGAGGTTTCAGGGAACGGAGTTGTCATAACCTCAAGACAACCTGTAGGACTGACAACTATGCAGTCCTCACCTGCACCCATAAGTGTGAATTTAGCAGCCATTGCATCACAGCAGCCTGCGCATCCCCTGTGTCCTGAAACTAAAAGCTGTTTCATATTAGTTCCTCCCTCACATCAGTGAACTGGCTTTCTACCTTGATACCAGATTTTATTACATCCTGAGCTTCAGATATTATTTTCTC
>MVQW01000269.1 GCA_002067265.1 Methanomethylovorans sp. PtaU1.Bin073
TAACTGGACGGAGGCCGTCTGATCAGTGTACCCTTCAATGGGTACACCCTTTCAAGAGGGTGATCAAATGGCAGAGTTAAAAATCATTGTATCGCATTATGCAATTTCTAATATATCGGGAATGACCCCGACCGAAAATCCTATCTAATCACACACATTATGGATTGCAATGACCTCTACCATCTGCCCGAAATGTGGAAAAGGAACTACTATATTGCTTAGTGGTGTATGCAGAGAATGTTTTTTTCAGAATTTCGTTCTGGCCCAGTTACCCCAGGTAATACAGGCAAGGCTATGTGCCACCTGTGGAGCACGTTTTGCACGCGGCAGATGGACCGATGAAGATGACATTGAAACTGTGGTCCTGAAAACCATAGAAGACAACCTTTCAATACATGAAGCTGCAGAAGATATTGAAGTATGCATAGCTCCCCGGCAGTTAACTCCGCACATGTACAAGGCAGAAGTGGAAGTAGTTGCGGCAATACAGGGAGAAAGGATCAATGCCGTTCTATCGACCGAGATAAGAATAATTCGTGAATCATGTGAGATGTGCAGCCGGATGTCAGGAGGTTATTTCGAAGGCATACTCCAGATAAGGGCCACCGACAGAACACCCACAGATGATGAGCTTGCAACATGTCTTAGGATTGTGGATATGACCATTGACAGGATGCGTGCCAAAGGTGACCGTCTGGCATTCATCACGGAAACTATCAGATCAAAGGAGGGGCTGGACCTCTACATCGGATCGGTCAATTCCGGCAGGCATATTTGTAAAGCAATTATAGAAGAAATGGGCGGCACTTTCACTGAGTCTCCTTCCCTGTTCGGTCAGAAAGATGGCAGGGAGGTCTACAGGATAACTTTTTCCATGAGACTGCCGCGCTTTACACCCGGTGACATCATAAGTATCAGGAACAGGAAAATAGTGGTCAAGCACATGGAAAAAAAGCTGACTGGTACTGACCTTGCAGATAGTTCACGCTTCATAGCCACCGAAGATGAGATCGCCTTGGCCAAGCATGTAGGAAACATAAGGGATGCGGTCAATGCTGTGCTTGTTTCAGAAGAAGAGCATGAACTTATGATATTGGACCCGTTCACTTTCAGGACAGTAAATGTGAAGAAACCTTCAGGATTTGCAATAACTGAAGACGAAGAGATCCCGGTGATAAGGATCGAAGATGCATTATTCCTCTTACCCCCTGAATGGAAAAAGAACGATAACTGAAGGACTGATCTATTGAATGTGCTTGTAATTGGTTTCAGTACCCGTAATATTGTCTGCTCAGGCAGCCGGGCAGGTTACAATATGTATGCCATCGATGCATTTTGCGATCAGGACACAATAGACTGCTGCATTGCCACAAAGGAGCTGCCCCATGAACTGGACATCAGGAGCAAAGATACGGCAGACATTATTTTAGACATGGTCCGAAGCTTTGAAGTGGATCTTGATGCCATCGTCCCGGGTTCGGGGTTCGAGGCAATGGACTTTAGTTCTCTGCCCTGGACAGTGCTTGCAAGTGACCCTGAAAACATTCAGGCAGTACAGGATAAGTTCACTCTGTCCCGCATGCTCGCAGAACTTGGCCTTCCTCACCCGCACGTTTATGAGAATGTTGATGATAAGCCGGATAAATTCCCTGTGATGATCAAGCCCCGCAAAGCAGGAGGAGGGATATTTAACAGGATGGCCTGCAACGGACAGGAACTTTTAGAGGCTGTACAGGATATCCTGGGAAATGAACCTTCCTTTTCCCGCAATGATCTTATGATGCAGGAGTTCATCGAGGGTGTACCAGCAAGCGTATCACTCATTGCCAGTAAAGATAAAGCAGTAGCTGTGGCAGTGAATGAACAGCTGATCGGCATCTCCTGGCTGACAAGGATGCAATTCGCCTATTGCGGCAATATCACTCCTTATGAGGGAAAATATGCAGAGGAAATGTGCAACATCTCAGAAAAGCTCACCAGCGAACTGGGACTCCTCGGATCCGTAGGGATAGACTTCATAGTAACGGAGGATGGACCAAAGATCATAGAAGTGAATCCCAGGTTCCAGGGAAGTCTGGATACCGTAGAACTGGCTACCGGGATTAACCTTTTCGATGCACATGTGAAAGCGTTTATGGGAAAACTGCCTGTAAGGCCTTTAAGGATCCAAAGGTCTGCTGGCAGATGTATCATATATGCAGACAGGGAGACAAGGATGGATGCACAGGTGCTGATCGAGATGCGTAAACACAAAATAGCAGATATACCTCAACCTGATTACGTGGCACTTGCAGACTACCCTGTGACCTCTGTGCTGCACACAGGAATGAACCGTAGCAATGTCTTTGAGTCGTTGAAGCAGGATTCTGAAAACATAAAGCGAATAATGAAGAAATGAGCTCATTGTTGATGCAGGAATATGGGCATCATGTGCAAAAATTAATATCACAATACAGCAGATTATAGTTCCGTTCTTGAGGTGAGTGTTTTTGATAGATATGAATGATCTTGTTATCCGGGGATACCTAATTCGTCTTGTGGGTGAAGACGGGCTGGCCATGATCGAAAAAATGCCGGAGGGTGAGGTCACTGACGAGCAAATAGCTCAGGCCACAGGCATACTTCTCAATATTGTAAGGAGAACTCTGTTCATATTGAATGAGAACAAACTTGCTATTTGCAGAAGGGAAAGAGATGCCAGTAGCGGATGGCTTACCTATCTCTGGACCCTCGATATGTCTGATATCGAAAAACAGCTTGTGAAAGAGAAAAAGAGATTAATAAAGAATCTTAAAGTACGCAAGGAATTTGAAGAAAGTAATGTGTTCTATATTTGCCCTGAAGGCTGTATCCGGATGGATTTTAAACAGGCAGCAGATGCTGTATTCATGTGTCCGGACTGTGGCGAGGATATGGTACATGAGGATAATTCGCCATTTATCCAGCTGATAAAGGAAAGGATCAAAAACCTGGAAAGCAGATGACATGATTACGCCAGACAGAGCGCTGCAAATACTCAGAGATGAGGGCTGCTCTGAGAAGGTCATTGCACATTGCATAGCTGTTTCTGAACGTGCTGCCGAAATTGCGGAAAAACTGTCAACAACTGGAAAACAGGTGGATGTAGAACTGGTGAAAATTGGGGGTTTGCTCCATGATCTGGGCAGATGCCGTACCCATGGGATCGACCATGCTGTGATAGGTGCGGGTATTGCAATGGAACTGGGCCTTGATCCCTTGATAGTCAATATAATCAGGAAGCATATAGGAGCAGGTATTACCATAGAAGAGGCAAAAGAACTTGGCCTGCCGGAAGATGATTATATTCCATTCACCCTCGAAGAGAAGATAGTGGCTCATGCTGATAACTTCACTTCAGGCGATACAAGGGTGACCATGACCCAGCTAGTTGAAAAGATGAAGGAAAGGCGTTTCACTGAGGAAAGCATGGCACGCATCATTGCACTGGCAGAAGAGATAGGTATCTATTGAAACACGATCTTATGAATAAAGCTTTATTTTAGCCGATCGGGACGATCTTTAACGGAAAGCCTTATATATATTCTGATTAATCAATACTGTGTCTGGGTGACAGATATTATCTTTTTGCTAAAGTTTTCTCATTTTGCGACGATGAGGTATACTGATGGTCGATGATAAATATTTAAAAGGTACAACTACTGTAGGTATAGTTTGTGATAAAGGCGTGGTACTTGCTACCGAAAGACGTGCAACTATGGGTCATTTCATAGCCAGCAAGACAGCCAAAAAAATTTATCAGATCGATGATCTTGTGGGTATGACCACTGCAGGATCAGTAGGAGATGCTCAGCAGATCGTGCGCATAATGAGCGTTGAGTCACACCTTTATAAAATGAGGCGTAAAGAGCCCATGACTATCAAAGGTATAACTACGCTCCTGTCAAACATCCTGAGCGGACAGCGCTACTATCCTCTTATGGTGCAGCTGCTTGTGGGTGGTGTGGACAAGAACGGCCCTGCAATATTCTCCCTTGATGCTCTTGGAGGCACCATTGAAGAGACAAAAGCTGTAGCGACCGGTTCTGGCTCACCCATGGCTTATGGAGTGCTTGAGGACCGCTTCGTGGATGGGATATCCATCGAGGAAGGAGTAGAGCTGGCAATACGTGCCCTGCATAACGCAATGAAGAGGGACTCGGCCTCAGGCAATGGAATAGATGTTGTGGTGATCACAGCTGATAAATTTGATCGGCTGGAAGAGGAAGAGGTTCAGCAGTACAGGGATAAATTGAACTGATAACATTCCTGACAATTCTGTTGACTTTACTTTGACATCTGTTCTATCTTGCATAGATCAAAATTTTATGTTTTTTTTATTTTTCTCAAAGGAAGGCTTTTAATGGCAATAGATGAAGTATTAGCTGATCTGAAACAGAAAATAGACGAGAAATTGCCGAAGGGCACTACTATTTCTAGCGTAGAGTTCGAAGGTCCGCAGCTTGTAATGTACACTGAGAACCCATGGAGTTTTGCAGACAATGGTAATATTGTACGGAACCTTGCAAAGATCCTCAGGACACGTATAGTTGTCCGCCCCGACCCAAAGGTTTTGCTGCCACCAGAAGAGTCTGTTAATAAGATCGTTGAAACAGTACCTGAAGATTCGGCCATAGCCAACTATCATTTTGACCCTGATGTGGGAGAAGTTATAATCGAGGCGGAAAAACCCGGCCTTGTGATCGGAAAACATGGAGAGACCCTCAGAGAGATCACAAAAAAGATCGGATGGACACCGAAAGTGGTGCGTGCCCCGCCCATATCCTCACGGACAGTAAAGAATATCCGTGAATTCATGAAAACAAACCACAAGGAAAGGAAAGAAATACTCAAGACCGTGGGACGCAAGATACACAGAGAATGCACATCAAAGGACCAATGGGTAAGGGTCACATCACTGGGCGGCTGTAAAGAAGTGGGAAGAAGCTGTTTTTTGCTATCCACACCTGAATCCTGTGTAATGATAGATTGCGGTGTTAATGTTGGCTCTGACGAGCATATGACACCGTACCTCTATGTTCCTGAGGTTTCACCCTTTAGCAAGCTCGATGCTGTGGTCATCACCCACGCGCACCTGGACCACCAGGGTCTATTGCCACTTTTATACAGGTATGGGTTTGAAGGGCCTGTATATTGCACACCTCCTACAAGAGACCTGACGGCTTTATTGCAACTTGACTATATTGATGTGGCCTCAAAGGAAGGAGGCAGGCCTCCTTATTCTTCGGCAGATGTGCGTGAGGTGCTTAAGCACGCCATTGTCCTAGATTATGAAGAGGTCACGGATATTGCACCAGATATCAAGCTTACCTTCCACAATGCGGGACATATCCTTGGCTCAGCCATTTCTCATTTTCACATAGGCGATGGCCTGCACAACGTGGTCTTTACAGGCGATTTCAAATATGAGAAGACCAGGCTTTTCGATCCGGCGGTAAACAAGTTCCCACGTGTGGAAAGCGTGATCATGGAATCCACCTATGGAGGGGCGAACGCCCTTCAGCCATCCCTGCAGGATGCAGAGAGCCATCTGCAACAGGTGATCAAGAACACTCTTCAGAACAAGGGAATAGTACTGATCCCTGCCTTTGCGGTCGGAAGGAGCCAGGAAGTTATGATCGTCCTGGAAGATGCCATACGCAAAGGACTGATAGATAATGTCCCGGTGTATCTTGACGGCATGATATGGGAAGCCACGGCCATCCATGCCACGTATCCGGAATATCTTAACAACGACCTGAGAAAGCTCATTTTCCAGAAAGGGGAGAACCCATTCCTTTCGGAATGCTTCAAGCCTGTAGATTCCAATGAGCTCAGGCAGGAGATCATATCCAAACGTGAGCCATGTGTCATCCTGTCCACATCGGGAATGATGAACGCCGGTCCTGTGATGGAATATTTTAAAGCCTTTGCTGAAGATGAAAGGAACACTCTTGTGTTCGTAGGCTACCAGGCGGACGGTACGCTGGGACGCAGGATCCAGAAAGGCTGGAAAGAGATACCTCTCAATACCGGAAAGGGAACAGAGGTAATAACCATGAATATGAACGTTGAGATCGTTGACGGTTTCTCAGGCCATTCAGACCGCAGGCAGCTCATGGAATACGTGCGCAAGATGAAACCCAGACCTGAGCGTGTATTCACGGAACACGGAGACGAAAGGTCCTGCATCGACCTTGCGACTTCCATCCATAAAAAGAACAAGATGGAAACAAGAGCGCTCACAAACCTCGAGACCATTCGTCTTGTGTGATTGCTTCAGACCAGTCTGGACAAATACGTTATCAGTTCGGCATGGTCCGCAAGTACCATGTCGGCATCCATTAATTTTTCTTTGGGGAGATAAGTAGGTACTGCCACACAGTAGATACCAGCGTTTTTTGCGGATTGTATTCCCAGAGGAGCATTCTCTATCACTATACATTCTTCAGTTTCAAGCCCAAGTTTACCGGCTGCTGTGAGGTAGGGCTCAGGATCAGGTTTTCCATGAGTTACATCTTCTCCTGAAACAATCACCTCGAAGATACCTGGATAGAACCTGTCCATGAGCGCATTGACTATAGTCCTGTCCGCTCCCGAAGCAACTCCAAGCTTGTACTTCCCTTTGAGCGCCTGCAGGCATGCCTGCATACCCTTGAAGGGTTCTGCCCTGTTGTTCTGCAAGAAATATGCTCTCTTCTTTTTGAGAAATGCTTCGTGATCAGATGTTTTGGGCTCCATGCCTGCCTTACGAAAAATGAGGTCCACTACACCTTTGTGATTGGAGCCTTCTATCTCATATATATCCATATTCGTTATATGAATGCCCACTTCCCCGAATGCCTTCACCCAGGCATCGGCATGATAGGGCATGGAATCCATAAGCACTCCATCAACATCAAAGACCAGACCTTTCAACATGCATCTTCATCTCTGGGTATCGGATAAATATTTGTGCATGGGAATGCACTTTGTATGTGATACCTTGACAAAGCATAAAGTGGGGATACAATGAACGAGAAAGCTGAAGAGTTACGTGTCTGCCCGAAGTGTGGTTATGAAAGAGGATTCCATGTTTTCTTCAGGAGATCGCCAGATAGCAGAATGCTTATAGGCATAATATGCCCTTCATGCGGACAGAGCTATGATATCGGATGGCTGACTGCTGATATAGAAGGATGGGAACCGATCAAAGGCGAAGCATACCCTGAAAAATAAATACTAAAATGTGCCCTGTAGCACTTCTCTGCGAAATCGGTCATCTGTTTTGCTTTTTATTCGATATTTTGTCCAGTTCCTTCTTTATCTCAGATGCCTGTTTTTTGTATTTGGCGGATATAGACCTATGAACATCTTCCTCGATGACCTTGTCCTTCAGGTCGGAATCAATTGCTGAAAGGACTTTCTGTATTGCACCGTACCTGTATCCCAGTTCCTGGATATCCGTTTCTTTATGCTTATCTTTGTTCTTTCTATTAAGATAGATGGCGCTTCCAAGAGCTAGCAGGCCGGCGATGAAGAACAAAGCAGACAAGTACATTGTATCATTTGATGTCTTTGCCTTTGTTGTGGACACAGTGATCTCATTGAAGGACGGATGGGAGAAAGAGAAAGTCGTGATATTACCCTCGCGCCTGGAATTAGAAGATAATGACATACCATTCCCGTCAACTATCACCGGATCAAAACCCTGATCTGTTTTCACGTTCAGCACAAGAGAGTGGACCGAAGATGGCTGGTATCCTGGCAGTGTGAGCATTTTGGTGAACTGCCCATTGGACCTTTGAGGTAAGAGATAGACAAGACTGTACAACTGCGGCAACCCCGATGATACAGAAGTGATATTCTCACTGAAATAGATGATATCGCCTGTCCGGTTATATCCTATATCTGTAAAAGAGGTGACATCGGACATATCCTGTTTTTGAAAAAGCATTATTGTGGAATCTGCTGGAACCGAGAGACCTACCAGAGCAACATTTGCGTTACCGGGCAGAAGTGTCCATGTTTCCTGCACAAGCATCCCATCCTCGTAGCTCATGTCCAGATCAATGATATACTGCTGGAAAGACATGCCTGCAAGATCAGTATCATTTCCGGCTGTTGGTGCGGCTGTGTTATCCGCTGCACACACATGGAGCAATAGGACCAGGCATATACTAATGAAGAACGGTCGCCTCAGCCATACAAAGATCTGCTGGGGCGATTTTTCCGGAGATAACTGAAGATTCATGGATGTGTCCCTTTTAGTGCATTCATGTGTGGCAATTGTTATATGTTTTTGCTTTTAGTGCTATGTGTGACCACATGCATCTACCAGCGTGTTTTGGTGAACAACGGAAACATCTTCGACAAACACATATATATACAGCAATCTGTAAAATATAGGGCTGGTAAAGTTGTGTATGAAGATGATAGATGACGGATGATGGTGGTATTCTTGTCGCCTTAGTCTGGGATCTGTCTGAAATCAGCATACTCCCACAACAACGGTCAAGTACCTTCTGAAAGAGTACCTGACTTGATTTTCCGTCTGCTGCCACGCATCATGCTGGGCATCATGATGGTATAAAGAGAGATAAGGGAGAGGCAAGCTGTCCTGCACTGGAGGCATGTGTGCTTACCTCAAACTTTAAATATAAATACATAAGTATAAAAACAAGTAGAAATATATAGTAGCACTGTAGGGTAATGATACAATTCCACACAGAAGGAATTCGTGGAAATCCACATATTACAGCTATGTGGTCATTCACATATTCATTACACAAGTGTACTCAGTAATCCAACGAGGGGATGAACGTGCAATCCATAGTACAGGAAGCATTAAAACACACAGAAAAGGATAGAGAGTATCGAAAAACGGTAGCAGTGGATGATCAGCTTGACGGCTTCGGAATGCCGCGTATCACGATCGTAGGTTGTGGTGGCGCAGGAAACAATACCGTTAACAGGCTATACAATATCGGTATAGACGGTGCAGAGACCATTGCCATCAATACAGACAAACAGCATCTGGACAATATAAGAGCCGACAAGAAGATCCTTGTGGGTAAGACACTTACCCGCGGGCTTGGTGCCGGAGGATATCCCGAAGTCGGCGCAAAGGCAGCAGAACTGGCCCGCGGCACACTTGAAGACATATTCAAGGAAACAGACCTTGTATTCATTACTGCGGGTATGGGCGGAGGAACCGGTACCGGTGTCGCACCTGTTGTGGCAGAGATCGCAAAGGAGCAAGGAGCCATAGTAGTAGGCATGGTCTCCAGTCCGTTCAGGGTGGAAAGAGCAAGGACCGTCAAGGCAGAAGAAGGACTCGAGGACCTGCGCAAAGCCGCTGATACTGTAATAGTGCTTGACAATAACAGATTGCTGGAATACGTGCCAAACCTGCCTATAGAGCAGGCATTCTCAGTAATGGACCAGCTCATTGCGGAAACCGTAAAAGGCATCACCGAGACCATCACACAGCCATCTCTCATAAATCTGGACTACGCGGACATAAGAGCGATCATGGGTTGTGGCGGTGTAGCTGTAATGCTGGTCGGAGAAAGCAAGAACCAGGATAAGAGCAATGATGTGGTACGCACTGCACTGAATCACCCCTTACTGGATGTGGACTACAGAGGAGCCACAGGTAGCCTTGTGCATATTACAGGCGGCCCGGACCTCAGTCTGAAAGAAGCAGAAGAGATAGCTTCATCCCTTACCTATGAACTTTCACCCAATGCCAATGTCATATGGGGTGCAAGGATAAGGGAAGACTACGAAGGCAAGGTGCGTGTGATGGCCATTATGACAGGTGTACAGTCTGCACAGGTGCTTGGTCCGAAGAATACGGCAAGCGCAATGCCTCAGACCGCGAGCAACAAATCATCTGCTTATGGCCGGACACGTCAATCTGTCGTTGAGCCACTTGGCCAGAGAAAGAATGGCGGATCGATAATCGATATAATAGGCTGAAAGCATGATTTCCAGGATACATTGCTGTACCTGGACTCTTTCTTTTTTACAGCAGATATTCTTTTTAACTACCTGTACAATTAGGTTACATGGATATCCTGGTTGCTACGGCAAAACTTGCAGAAGGTACTGTGAGGAAAGCCGTGGGTTCAAAAGCACATACTATCGTACTGGACATAGAAATCGCGGCATTTATAACACCGCGAAGGCTGCTTGAAGCCTTGAAAGATCAACAGCTGCAAGAACATTACGACATCATATTCGTTCCTGGCCTGGTATCCGGGGATTTTTCCAGAGTTGCGGAAGAGCTTGGCACTAAGATATACCTCGGTCCGAAACATGCTTATGACCTGGGATATGTACTGGATTTCGTAGGAAAGATAGAGTTTTCCACCAAAGTACCTGCCTGTGAACTGCTTGCAGATGTCAGAAAGAAATTGGCCTTGGAGAAAGTGGAACAGCTGGAAGCCTCCTGTGAACCTTTAATGTGGATTAAGGACATCAAGCTTGGAGGGGGCAGCCGCATGAAAATACTGGCCGAGATAGTGGATGCCACTGGTATGGAAACCACTGCCCTTGAAAAGAAAATATTGACTTTTGTGAACCGGGATGCGGACATGATAGATCTGGGAGCATCCCTCAATGCCACACCAGAAGATGTGGAGCGTACTATCCGTAACGCCAGAAAAGTGACCACATTACCCATCAGTATCGATACACTTGAAGCCGCTCTTCTTACCCGTGCAATAGAAACAGGCGTGGATCTGGTCTTAAGTCTTAATAACGGCAATCTTGATGAGATCGGTCCTCTCGCAGCACGTGCACAAGTTCCTGTTGTGATCATTCCTGATAACTCTGAAGGACTGGACAGTCTTGTTCAAAATATCAAAAAGGCAAAAGAAATAGGTATCCGGAAGATCATTGCAGACCCTGTGCTTGACCCCATTGGCCACGGCATAGCCAGTTCCATTGTGCGCTACTATGAATTCCATAAATTGTTCCCTGATATTCCTGTTTTCTTTGGAGCAGGGAACGTAACTGAGCTTCTGGATGTGGACTCCCATGGGGTCAATGCGACCCTTTGCGGCATAGCAGCAGAACTGGGTGCAAGCATACTTTTCACCCCTGAGTACAGTAACAAGGCCCAGGGATCGATAAGAGAATTAAAGCTCGCCTCTCAAATGATGATACTTGCCACGGAAAGACAGAGTTCCCCAAAGGACCTGGGCATAGACCTTCTAGAGCTTAAAGAAAAAAGAAGGCGTGCGGATGCAGTTATGCCTTCCGGGTTCAGGAAGGCTAAAGAGCGCAGGATGTGGAAGATCGATCCGGCCGGAAGTGTGAGGATAGGGATCATGCCTGATGAAGAAAGAACTAGTAAAGGCTTGATAGTTGCAGAACATGAAACTTCCGCTATAGTTGGCACCAATGCAAAAGCTGTACTGGATACCCTTATTGATATGCAACTTGTATCTACCCTGGAACATGCCGGCTATCTCGGAAGGGAGCTTAAAAAAGCTGAGATCGCCTTAAAGTTAAATAGGAGTTATGCACAGGATGATGAATTCTAGGTGTTACCATGATACTTCAACAAGAAGATAAGGATGCCATAGTTGCAATAGTAGCTGCGCGTCATTTTTCCGAGCAGAAATGGAAATGGATCAATCTGAAAAAAGATCTGCAAAAGGTTATGAAAGCCTTTGAGGAAATAAAGGAACAATACGACAAGTACCCATATATGAGCAAGGATTGGTATGTAGAGAATTCGGCCACCAAAGGGATACATATGTGTGACACCTGGGAGGAGCTATCGTTTCTGATAGAGTTCCTGAGGGATTATGCACAGTACTTTGATTTTATGGTGAAGTACGAAGGCGGAAGAAAAATGTTCTGCATTGCCAGCCATGACGGAAAACTCACACACGAACAGGAGAATGCCATTACGGTAGCAAGGAGATTAAGATGCAATGTTATTGTATTCTCCGTGGAGGTCCCGGATTCCATTGAGTTCGATATGATGCAGATGGGAGGAGGAACATAACTTTAAGTGGATCAAGATATTATCCGGAGCTTAAGATCATAACCAACTTTTTATATAGTATTGAAGAATATTAGCGCGAGCCAGTCTCATTTATACATGAGCTGTGAACACAGCTTATCTAATATGATACTTATACATAAATCAGAACCAAAGACAAATTGAGGAGTTACATAATGGATGTTTTATATTACCTGGCACCTCTTGCCGGTCTTGTCAGTCTGATATTCGCTGGCTTCTTTGCAAGCAGTGTCCTGAAAGAAGGCACTGGATCAAAGGAGATGCAGAAAATATCAGCTGCCATACAGGAAGGTGCAATGGCTTATCTGAATCGTCAGTACAAAACAATAGCTATTGTGGCAATAATTCTGGCGGCCCTTATATACACACTGCTGCCGGACGGAGATAAGATCGCCATCGGTTTCCTGGTGGGTGCCATCAGTTCTGCTATTGCAGGGTACATAGGAATGAACGTATCTGTCAGAGCAAATGTCAGAACAGCTCATGCTGCTGCCGGTGGTCTGCAAAAAGCAATGCATGTGGCATTTCGTGGCGGAGCTGTCACAGGTCTTGCAGTGGTCGGGCTTGCCTTGCTCGGCACCAGCGGATTCTACATACTTTATGGTGATGTAGACCTTGTAGTAGGTTTCGGTTTCGGTGCCAGTCTTATCAGCCTGTTCGCCAGGGTTGGCGGCGGTATATTCACAAAGGCAGCTGACGTGGGTGCAGACCTTGTGGGTAAGATCGAAGCAGGCATCCCTGAAGATGACCCGCGTAACGCTGCCGTTATTGCCGACAACGTAGGAGACAATGTAGGTGACTGTGCAGGTATGGGAGCAGACCTGTTCGAGACTTATGTGGTCACTGTGCTCGCTTCAATGCTGCTTGGTTCACTTGTAATTGACAAATACCCCAATGCTATCCTGTATCCCCTTATGCTGGGTTCGTCCGCCATTATAGCTTCCATCATATCGGTCTTCTTCGTAAAGATAGGAGCTGACGGCAAAATAATGAAAGCCTTGTACAAAGGTGTTGCAGGCTCCGCTATCATCAGTCTTGTATTCTTCTACTTCATCACCAATTCACTGATGAATGATATGAGGATCTATCTTGCTGCTGTAGTGGGCATATTGATCATGGTCTTCATGGTGGTCATCACCGAATATTACACTTCTACAAAATTCCGCCCTGTGAAGACAATTGCCGAGTCTTCAAAGACCGGTGCAGGAACTAACGTTATCTCTGGCCTTGCCATTGGCTTTGAGAGTACTGCTCTACCTGTGGTAACAATCGTCCTCGGTATACTTGCTTCTTACTTTGTTGTGGGAGGCATGGCGGATCCTGAAGTCGGGTTATATGGTATAGCCATTGCAGCTGCAGCAATGCTCTCCACGACCGGTATGATCGTTGCACTTGACTCCTATGGCCCCATCACCGATAATGCAGGCGGTATAGCTGAAATGGCAGGTATGCCTTCAAGCGTGCGTAAGGTCACCGACGCCCTGGATGCAGTCGGTAACACCACAAAGGCTGTTACAAAAGGTTATGCGATCGGTTCTGCGGCTTTGGGTGCTCTTGCCTTGTTCGCAGATTACAAGCACAAGGTTTCACCAGCTGGTGCTTCCCTCAACCTGAGCCTGGATGAGCCAGTGGTGCTCGTGGGTCTCTTCATTGGCGGACTGTTACCTTTCCTTTTCACAGCTGTCACTATGCAGGCAGTAGGTAAGGCAGCTGTCAAGATAGTTGATGAAGTGCGCCGTCAGTTCAGGGAAATACCAGGGATCATGGAAGGTACAGCAAAACCCGAGTACGGTAAATGTGTGGACATTGTGACCGCTGCAGCCATCCGTGAAATGGCCATCCCTGGTTTCCTTGCAATAGTAGTTCCTCTTGCAGTAGGCCTTTTACTGGGTCCATCTGCTCTTGGCGGACTGCTCATAGGCCTTATCGTTGCAGGTTTGCTGCTTGCACTTACAATGGATAATGGCGGAGGAGCCTGGGATAATGCCAAAAAGTACATAGAGGATGGAAACTTTGGTGGAAAAGGCTCTGATGCACACAAGGCTGCAGTTGTAGGTGACACCGTAGGTGATCCCTTCAAAGACACTTCCGGTCCTGCCCTCAATGCTCTGATCAAGGTGGTCAACATGATCGCCATCCTGTTCTCAGCTCTTTTCATTGGCACTGGACTGCTGTAAGCGATAAGAAAGTATGAGGCCATAGGGCCTCAATCTTTTATTATGTTTTTAGGAACATTTTTTATATTAAAATGTATAAGATAGCTACAGGAGCAGAAGCATGTATGAAGACATGGGCACATTACTGAACAAGGGCTATGGGACATGGAAAAGGAACATGGTGATAGCAGTTCCTTTTATTCTGGACCTGATGGCAACGATCTTCTTTTCCTTGTTCGCTGTGACTCTTTTTGTAATAGTCTTTGTAATGCCTGAAATAGCTTCCTCCACTGTGGCAGATAACATACCTCCGGAAGTATATCTGGAAATATTAAGTTCTCTCTTAAAAGAAAACCTGCTGCTTTTCATAGCAGGTACTTTATTCCTCTTGATACTGTTCTTACTCATCGGATCATTTTTCGAGGCAGGAGCTATTGGCATGTGCCGTCTTGCACTACTTAGCGGCGATACATCCGTAGGTCAAATGTGGGCATCCGGACGCCAGCATGTCCTGAACCTTCTGCTTGCTAAAACACTCGTCGGCCTTATAATAATGGCCGGTGTGATCTTTCTCGTACCCGGTGTACTCAGTTCCGACAGGCTTGAGACATTAACGACTGATCCTGCCTCCACAGGAAGTGTACTGATAGTCCTTGGGACAATAGCCTGGTTCCTGTACGCCCTGGTTGCCAGCATATTGCTTTTCTTTGTAGAGTATGCTCTGGTTGTGGATGATCTGGACCCCATCTCGGCACTTGAAAAGAGTTTGGAGTTCTTCAGGGAGAACAAGACCGGCGTGATCACTATTATCGGAATAATAGTTGCGATCTCCCTGGCATTGGAAATATTCGGAAGTGCTATCAGTTCAGTGGAAGCGCTCGCGAACGTATGGAGCCTGATCTACCTTTTCATTTCGGTGCTTGTAATCAGGCCCCTCACAACCATCTGGATCACACGCATGTACATGAACCGTACAGGGAAAGAACTCTATTCCTTTGACATGTACGCCTTTGAATAAAGGAACATCAGGCTTTTCCCAACAACTTGCAGGCCTGACATAGTTCACCACTGCACGCCTGCCCGCAGATGCGGCAATTCGCAAGCTTTGCAATAGGCATTTCCCTGGTAAGGACATCTGCTATCTTGTCAAAACCGCTCAGAAGAGCATATTTTGTCCCCGGATGCTTATTCTCAAAATCATCCAGCATTTCCCTCACTTCGCCCCTCATGGCCTCATGCGCATAGGGACAGGCACCGGTACTAAGTGGCAGACCATTGAGATAGGCATACATGGCAACCTCTTTTTCAGGAATGTAACGCAAGGGTTTCATCCTCAGGACCAGCCCTTCCAGCTCACATGGAGGAACAAGACGTACCATACGTGCCACATCGCCTTTGAGATGGTTCAGCATTATTGTCTGTGCCTCATCGTCGAGGTTATGGCCAATTGCAAGTTTAGTGGCACCTAATTCCAGGGCCTTGCGGTTGAGAATGGATTTGCGCAGGACACCGCAATAACTGCAGGTCCCTTTTTCACGGTCCCAGGAAGCTATCTCATCCATCGTTCTGTCATATTCGTCCCTGAAGGAAAGAATAATATGCTCCACACCAAGCTGGCTGGTAAGCCCTTTTGCCTGTTCGAGGGTATTGTGCCGATATCCTGCTATGCCTTCGTCCACTGAAAGAGCAATGAGCCGGATATCCGGGCGTTCTCCCAGGATCTTATGGAGCATATAGAGCAGTACACTGCTGTCCTTGCCTCCGCTAACAGCCACGGCTATGATCTCGTTCTTTTTCACCGGATAATGTTTGCGGATGGTGAGCTTTATCTTCCGTTCCACATCTTCCATGAAATGCTTCCTGCACAGGTGCATACCGGAATATCTCTGGTATATGATGGAATCATGTTTGCACTTATCACACTTGATGCTCATAGGTTCATTCCTGCATCAAAAAAGGCATTTTACTATTTATTGTTGTGGTGGGCAGATGACTTTGCTGGCTACAGTTGCTACCTGGAATTACAACTAACTGGAAAAATATATAAAGATAGAAGCCATCTTTGGAGTATAATTTTTACTGTTCTAAAAACGAAAAGGATGAAACAATGCCTGTGATCACTGAAGATATATCCGTGCTTCTTTTATTGCTGTCTGTACTTGCAGGCTGTCTGATGGGGGTAGTGTCTGGATTGATACCCGGGTTGCACAGCAATAATTTTGCTATGTTACTGGTATCTGTATCCCCTCTGCTCATTGAGAGCGGCATACCAGCCATATATATCATATTCATGATCCTGGCAAACTGTATCACTCACACCTTCCACGATGTTATATATTAATGGGCAATACATACTATTGTTCAGGAATGTATTATGAAAGTTTCAGAATTAAAGGAAGACCCTATAATAAGGGAATGGATGGACACACTGAACCCAAAGCCAAACACAGAAAGAAATTACCTGCTAGCTATACAAGCATTTACAGAATGGATAGGTAAGAAGCCGGAAGAACTATTATCAGAAGCAGAACAGGAAATAAGAGCAGGCAAGCTAATGAGGGAAAGGAATATTAAAAAGTATCTTATTGGCTTTAGAAAGTATATGCAGGATGCTGGTTATGCTCCGATAAGTGTTAAAAATTACCTTACGGGTGTTAAATCCTTCTATAAACTCTTTGATATTGAAATTCCTACACTTCCAAGAACAGGAAACAAGGCAAGACCATTGGAAAGACATAGTAAGATTCCTACTAAAGAAGATATTCAACATGTTCTTACAGTATGCGACCCATTAGAGAAGGCAATTGTTTTATGTGGTGTCTCAAGTGGATTAAGTGCTAATGAACTTATTAATCTTAAAGTGGGTACGTTTAAGAAAGGCTATGATTCTGAAGCCGAGATAACCACACTTCAATTAAGACGTGAGAAGGTAGGCTATGATTTTGTAACTTTCCTGAGTCCCGAAGCATCTAGGGCAGTATGGGCTTATTTAGAATACAGGGAAAGGGAAGCAAAAACAACAATAACCGAAATAAGAAAACGATTTGATAAACAGCGGGTTTACTCTGATAATGATTATCTTTTCATTGGGCGGCAGATTCCTTTTGAATATTTGGATACAAAAGATGAAAATATGCGTAAGTTTGAACATCATAGCTTTATGAAACTATACAGAGCAATAGCGGAAAAGGCGGGAAAATGTGCGCCTTTGGGAAACTGGAATTTGATAAGATCGCACAACATGAGGAAGTACTTTAACAGTGCTCTTCTTAATGCTGGTTGTGACTCTTTCCATGTAGAATATTTCATGGGTCATACTCTCGATGATACAAGAAGCGCATATTTCAGAGCATCACCTGATAAATTGAAAGAGATTTATTCCAAGTATGTACCATATCTCACTATTCAGAAAGAATTAGATGTTTCAGCAAGTCATGAATATAGGGAGATTGTCAGAGAGAACGAGATATTGAGAGCAGAAACAGCTAGGCACGTTGTGGAAAGATCAGAACTTGCTGGATTGAAAGCAGAACTAGAAGAAATGCGCGCTTTCCAAAAAGCAATGCAAGCGATTTTAAACAATCCAGAAACGATTGAGAAACTAAAATAAAGTTTAACTGTATAAAAACGAATAGTTTTTATTCAATCTTTCTAAAATGTAGAAGAAGGAACCCCAGAAATACAAAGGTTCTTCTTCTCTTTGTCTAGCACGGTTATTAAATATGGTTTTACGGTCATCTTCAGATATATCCACAGCTGACTCCAAGTATTCAATCGAGTTCATGAATCCTTCAATCATCGCTACTTGAGGATTAAGAAGAGAATCATTAATATCAAAGTATATATTTGAAATAATTTGCTTTCTTTTGTCTTCATTGAAAATGAAGTATAAACAAAACTTTAATGCTAGATAATTCTGTTTTAGAACTTCAGAAAGCATGTCCTTGTCTTCAGCACTTAGTTGTTCAGTGTGTTTTCCTGTTTTTAGGTTACAAGTATCACGAAGAAATTCAATATTGTTTTTTAAGTCTTCTATAGTTGGTTTTTTCCATGAACATCTTTTAGTATAATTATTTATAGGAACTTTTGGTATTGATTTCTCGAAGGTTTCTATAATCTTTGGTATCATTGCCTGATAGTATGATGAAAATAATAACTTATTGTTGTATTCAGCTGGGAGAAATCTTACAAGGATATTAAGAGTTTCAATATTCTCAACGAGTTTATACCATTCTTTGTACCATCCACGGTTAGCGGCATTTAATTCAGTTAGAATGTTTTCTTTCGAATAAACTAATCCCTTTGATTCTCGTATATCTTTCATCACCTGTTCTCTTGTACATCCTTTTAATATTTCTTTTAGCACCAACGGCTTTTTCTTATTTTTTCCTTTTATCCTTTTTGTAATAGCACTTTTTGATACACCTACAGCCACAGCTATGTTTTTTTGAACTTCTGGTTTATTACTGTTTTCAAGGAAGAAAACTATAATCGAACAATCTAAAGGCGATAGTTCTCTGCTTTGTGTATCCGTGATATATCATTGATATATTAATGCACTTAAATATACTGGTTTCATTTCAGTTTCCTAAAATAGAAAAAAGGAAATTAGTTTCCACTTTTATTATTTAGTGGCCACTTTCTTAAGTATTTATAATTTTTAAGCATACTGAAACTGATTAAAATGAAAATGAAAAATTTCACATTTCGAATACCCTTAGATACAATCTATGAGGCGAACCGTTTAGCAGCAAAGGAGCATTTACCTCTGAGGACTCTCGTGAGGTCATGGATACTTCAGAGAATAGATGCTGAGAGAGTTGAGGCCGCAAAATCCGCCAAGATACCGCAGGCCCCAACTGAATGCGCACAACACGGAGGCTGTGAACAATGACATCAACAACTGACAACAATAAATCATTTGCTATATTTGCTTCAGACTTCTCAAAAGAACATGCTGATTACCTGAATAAATGGAACGAAGGAGCAGATCCAATTAAGAAAAAAGTCGCCAAGATAATTATTGAAGCCGGAGGTTTTCCCAATGACCACTAAAGCAGTCATACTTCACGCTATCCGGGCAAAGTGTCGAAATTCTCCTGCACATGAAAGCAAGTTAGGAGATAAAGTACACGCAATACAAAACATAGTTTCAATGAAAGAAGAAAGGAGTCGGATAAAGTGAAAGAGAGTGTGAAGAAAACTTTATCCGACAATGTGAAGGGTTCTTGTTGTACATCTGGATATACACCAGATACAAATAAAAATCTTTCGGCTGCCCCTAACAATGAAGAAATAGATAAAATACTTACATGTGGAGATTATCCAGACTTCCCATGTGATGACAGCGAAGCACACCTGAAAACAGATGAAGCATGTGATTGGTTCAAAAATAAATCTGCACAACTTGAACAAGAAGTAGAGAGCAGAGAGAAAAAAGAAACAACTAATACTGAAATACAGCAAGTAACAACTGAAGAACTAAACGCACTTGTCGATAGTGAGCAGACTTTAAGACTTACATTGGAATTACAAGATGATCATTTTATAAGTAAGTTTACCAAATGGATGTCTTCTATAACTGACGCTTTTTACGAGTATCAAGTATGCGGTGCTCTTTGGATCTTATCTGCATGTGTGGAAGGGAAGGTAAGCCTCAAGCTCAAACAGGAGACAATAAAGCCTAATCTTTGGATTAATTGCATAGGGAAGTCTACAACAAGTCGGAAGACCACGGTAGTAAACAAGACAAGGAAGACCTACGAGACTATAACAGACTCAACCTTGTTTAACGATGATTATAGTCTAGAAGGATACCTAGAAAGCCTTTCAATGAATCCAGTGCAGCACTTTGTAAGGGATGAGGCTGCTGGATTGCTTGCAAAGATGCATAAACAATATAATGAGGGTATATTTGAGGCTGAATGTGCTATTTATGATGGACAAAACTACAAAAAAACTTTATCATCAGGCAAGACAAGAACACCTAGAGTTTTTGAGGTTAAAAGCCCTTACGTAACACATTTTTATGCAACAACCCCGGATAACTACGCAATGATAATGACGACCATGGATTTTTTGTGTGGCTATGGATTTAGATTTCTTTTTTGTTGTCCAAAATATAGACGCGAAACAATGGACATAACACTAGAAACTGAGGAAGATGTAGAAAGTTGGACAGCAGCCATTACATGGATTAAGAAATATAGGAATACGTTACAACAGTATCCTTCAATAGAGTTTACAGCCACTACTGAAGCAATGACTTTGTATAACACCCTTTTAAGAAAACTGGAGGATATTTGTGAAAGTCAGGACAACGAGATGCTTAATGCAGCAATTGGTCGTAATCAGCTACATATTTTAAAAATAGCCATGTTACTTGAGTTAGGGAAAGCAGAGCCTAGTTTTTGCATCACACAAGATAGTATTAAAATAGCCTTTCATATGGTAACGTCTTTCTTTCTACCAAGTTTGCTTGATGTTATCAATCGTCTGCAAACAGACATCAAAAACAACCAGATTGTAAGAGTGATAGCTGCACTACAAAATTCCGGTGGCAAGGCTAGAAGGTCTAAACTGCTTCAAAATACCAATCTGAAAAGCAAGGATTTTAACGAATGTATTGATACATTAATTGAATCAGAAGTTATTAGAGAAGTTCAGGAAACAGGACAAAAAGCACGTACTTATATCCTTCAGGATACAAAAGACATATCCATAATTCTTAAACAAATTAGTTCTTTTAGTCCTTTTAGTAGCGTTAGTTCATTAGTTCAGAATTTAGATAACACAACTAAATTAACTAAAATGGAATCTTGAGACTTAAATATTGATGAAATTAAACACAAGTATAATCTATTGTCTTGAGCGTACGATTCCGTTTATGTTTATAAACTAAAGGACTAACTTAACTAACTCTACTAAACTAACTAAACATAGATCTAATAAAATTGATTGCCCATATTCATACAGCAAAATGTTGTTTTGATTTTGGCATCATTATTTTTTATCGCAGTAGTGTTCCCATATTTTATTTAATTCTTTTTTCCAAGCATCAATCTGCTCTTGCTCACTATAAGAATTCATACCTTTTACCCACTTAGAGAAAAATGGTTTGCTAGGAAGAAAACTTTCACCATTTACTACAAGTGCTGATAAAAGTACTGGTTTTGTGCTTTCGTTTATTTCATCTAACATTGGATACAATTCGTTTTGATGTGCAGGATTATGAGATATTTTACCGAATTTTGTAAGGACATCACCATAAGTCAAAATCATTTTTTGTTCATGAATTCTTAACCTCGAAGATTTGCTTTCAATATTCTTAAGTTCGAAGTTATTCTTACAGCCATTGCGTGCAATTTCTAAAAGATAATTGTATACGTCTTTTGAATTCATATTCTCACCTGCATTGTCCGCAGAAGCATTAACAATTGAACTATCTTTTATAGTATCTTTATTGAAGGAACGCTGAATAACTGAATCCTTGATCTGTGTGCCGATGTTATCCCCATAATTGTAAGTATTGTGAACCACTGTAGTGTCGGTTTTCCTAATTCTTTTGATGAAAAACATTAACAATAGTATCCCAATGATGAAAATTAAGAGATAAATTTCAGTCATAGCAACAACTACTCTAAAATAATTAATATTGAGAAAGTTTGAGTAGTATATAAGATTTGCTTTTTTGATTGGGAACTGGTGATTGAAAACAACGATAATTACTATTCAGTCTATGAAATCTTTTAAGTTGGGTTTCTTAGCTGTGTTTTAAAGAGGATCAGATATTTACTTTCACTCCACTTGGCTTATGCGTTTATTATCTCAACTACAAGTACTAACTATGTACCCAATCGATCAAGACACGTATGACAAAGTTAACGCCTATCATATCGAATTCCGAACAGGTTCACTAACATCATTGCATGTACCTGATATTGTGAAGCATTGCTCAGTAGAGCCCTACATGGTTCTCAAATGCATCATACTCGGCAATGCATGCTGCTGGGCGAGCTATAAAATGGAATGTGGTCATTACGAGGAGCACAAAGAAAAAATCAATTTATAAAATCAGCTAACTGGTAATGTAAGATATTTGCACATTCTAGACTCTGAATGAATGGAATACATTATCAATAACTTATGAATTAAAATTTAAATTAAATTTTAAAATCCAATATTTTTTAAAAACATAGTTTAAGCTCTAAAAAATGTAGTCAATGGGATACCTGTTTATACTACCTTGATAATAAAAGATAATTATTCAGTAAAGATTCTAATCAACAGAAGAATCTGTATATTGAGAGGGATAGTTTAATGTTACCAAAAATCAGTGAAGTTCCTCAACTTAAAATTAAACACAGTTCTTCATATGTGATAATTCTGGTTACCGCTATTCTCATGGTTCTGAGTTTATCTAGCTATTTCTCTGAATATGGAGTAAAACTAGAAGTTGATGAGCTAGTTCTTTTGAGTCTCATTGCTATGATTTCTATGTCTATCGTGAATATTTCCGATGAAGTTCATGATGACAATAAGAGTGTGATCACGGAACTGGATAAAAAACATTCTGCTATTATCAAAGAATTAAGTGAAAATGATTATAAGATTCTCAAAGAATTAGGAACTTTTTTTCACCATAAATATGTTAAATTTGCTGATAGAATAGGTGATTCAGATTTTGAATTTTTTAAACTAGCACAAAAAACAACAAAAAGCATAAGAATTATGGGTCCATCTCTCAGATATTTTACCACTAAAGATGATAATAAGAATGAGATAAAAGCAACTTTATTTAATAAACTAAAAAATGATGACTTTAAAATTTGTATAATAATTCAAGATCAGAGAAAAGAACAAATATGTAATTTTCTTGATAGCTTTGTTTATGAAACGGGATTTAAAGATCATCTTCAACAATCTACTAAAAAATTTGCAAAATGGCTTTCAGAAGCAAAGGATAAAAATCAGGATAATTTTGAGATATATGTTTCACATTCTGTAACTTTTACACTAATGATTTTTGATGCAGAAGATGAAGATAGTGGTTTTCTAATAGTAATACCTGTGCCTTACAAATCTTTAGGACCAGAGAGAGCATCATTCATGATAGAAAAAAAATATCATACAAATGCGTTTAATTTTTACCTTGAATCTTTCGAAACTATGTATACTATTGCAAAACATGGAAATAATGATGTGATAACTGCAAATAATAATGGAGGTAATTGATGGCTAACTGCATTGTAACTGGAGGAGCAGGGTTCATCGGGAGTCATTTAGCTTCTGCATTAATAAATTGTGGACATAATGTAACAATAATAGATGATTTATCTTTAGGTCATTTAGAAGAAAACATTTGCGCTGCTAATATTATTAGTTCCAGACTAGAAGATATAACAGAAGAAACATTTTCGAATATAGATGTAGTTTTTCATCTAGCTTCAATTTCTGGAGTTGCCATTAGTTTATATTCGCCATCAAATTGTTTTGCGAGAAACATTGATGCAGGAAACAATGTTGTAAAAAATTGTATACTTGCAGGAGTTAAACGCCTAGTCTTTACGTCAAGCATGGCAGTTTATGGAGATAAATTATCTCCACCTTTCTCTGAAACAGATATTTGCCAACCATCTGAACCATACGGTCTATCTAAATTGACAATTGAGAAATTGATTCAAATTTATGCAGATAATAGTGGCTTAGAGTGGTCAATATTGAGGCTACATAATGTATATGGACCAGGATTTAATCTAACAGACCCTTATAGAGGAGTCATTGGAATTATGATCAATATGTTACTAAAAGGGAAAGGCCCAGTAATATACGGAGATGGTACTCAATTAAGGGCTTTCTCATATGTAGAAGACATAATCCCCTGTATAATAAAAGCGGGATTCTCCAAAAAATGTAATAAGGAGATAATAAATTTGGGTTCTGGGAAAACTTTTTCAATTATGGAGCTTATACATTTAATTGAAAATGTAAGAAAGTTTAAAGAAAAAGCTATTTTCTATCCCGAAAGGAGAGGAGAACCTAAAATAGCTTATACTACAACATTGAAGTCAGAACAATTGTTAAGCTTTAGTGAGAAAACCTCATTACAAGAAGGATTGTATAAGACTATAGAGTGGGCACAAGAACAAAGTATTGAGGAATTCAATTACAATCTTATGGACATTGAAATTAATATTGAAAGTCTACCAGAATCTTGGAAAAATCGCATTCTTTGAAAAATAAATATATATTGAAGACTCGTTCAGTAAAGATTTATATAAATGCAATATTTGAATTTTTATATCCCATTGTGCAAAAAGGAATGTGTGTTTGAGTGGGTCATTTTCAGGAACAGTGAAAGGACTATAAGTCAGAGATGTCCAATTTATGGACACTTGCGATTAGCACCTATGGTTCCTACTTATATTGAGAGGATAAAGAGCGAGTCACTGCTAAAGTACATCAGTACTGATGCACCTGCAAAGTGCAAGGGATGCAGTAAGCTTGAAGTTTGTAAGCAGATTGAACAGGGGTTTGTAGATATATGTGAGTATAAGCAATAGATAGCAGGTTGATGAAGGATCATAGAGAGTACATTACTTGTATTCAGGTTTTCAATTGTCTTTCTTATTAGTGCTAAGTCGTAAATAATTATTAACCTCTAGAGGCAATTATCTCTTAATCTTGTCCTCTAAAGGATAGTTTTATACACTTCAAACACATATAAAGAGTCTAATGATTAAAATATCTGTTATCTGATGATTAAAATGTCTGATAGCAGAAATATACTGTCAGATATGCCTGAAACTAGATGTCTAACTCAGATAACTTGTATTATTCTATGTATCTATCAATATACCTGGAGAGAACTGTAAATGTCTTATTTTATCTACAATGCTTTGAAGTATGAAGTCCTTAGATCAATTGTTATCATAACCTTGCAACAAAAAAAACAAGCTACCGTTCACACAATAGCAATGGAAACAGGCATTGATAAAAAGAAAATACGTTCTGCATTAAGCCATTATGAGAAGTTCGGATATATTAAAAGAGCAAAGATAGAGGAACAAGGAACAGATGATAAGAGTTTGCATAAATACGCATTGACAAAAATCGGTGAATCGGTATTGGATAAATTGTATGCAAGGGTAAAGAAAAACCAAGATCTTAATCTTAGAAGGTCACCTTCACCTGTAGAAGGGTATGTAAGGTATTCTCAAAAAGAAATAGAAGAAAGAGACAAAGCTACACGAATCTTAAACAAAATTAAACCTTATATCCTTAATATTGGTGAGGGATACACTTACCGTGATGGAGAAGAGACATTCAATGAGAATTTAAAGTTAATTAAAAATGAAATCGAAAAGGTATTAGGAGAGACTGGTTAATAACGAATCATGCTATTTGGCAGTGTAACCAAAATGTAGAAAAATATACTCTATGGATTACATGAAACAGAATGTTAAGATAGATATCCTTTTACACTCAACAAGATGTGAGAAGTGAGAATATTCTTGTTAACACAATAAAAGGAGTAAATTCTTACTTACCTGTCTGATAAAGCTGTTTTGAACAAATTATTAGAATAAGACTAAACATGAATGACGTTAAAATGCTATTCTTTTTGGAGGGTAGAAAACTAATTAAGGTATATAACTTCAATTCCGTATTTATTCACCAATTTCTGCCATTCATCAGAATATGATTTCCATTCATTATAATCAGACTGACTCAGTGTCGTACTCGGATAAGAATTCATTTTGTTATATAGTTCATAAAAAGTTATATTGTCGTTGTATTCCTCATAAACACTGTCTAATGAACTACCATCACATATCTTAAGTATTTTTGGCATCGTGGTTAATTTTCCAACTCCTACATAATCCCCTGAAGCATCTGTTATAATGCTTGGTGATGTCGATTCAACAAAACAATAACCAGTGTCTCTATAACTATATTGTTCTGGACACTTTATTCCAATAGCATCATGGTTTTCTACATCAAAACGAAATATAACAACTTCATAACCAAGACCACGTAATAGATATGCAAGTAACTCCGATTTTTCTGAACATACACCTGAACCTGTATACAACACTTCATACGGGTATTTCCCTTCAATATTACTAAACATAAAAGCATCAGTATCGTAGTTTATGTTTTGTACAAGACTTATTGCAATTCTAGCTTGGTCGTCTTTATTTGGAGTTATATTCTTTATTTCTTCAACTAATGGGTCTAAAAGCTGTTTTTGATACTCTTCATTCAAATCTCTGTTAATGAAATCTATCTCAGTTGGTGGTGTTGTGTAATAACTAATTGATCTTGGTAACCCTTTTAAATAATCATTTAAACCACCATATACAGTATATGTTAGATTTCCATGAACGCCACGTAAAACATATCTATAGTCTTCAGTTTTTGGATTTGTCTTAAAACTTGATATATCAGGTGTTATAGACTCAGTTGTTGTAAGTGTTTCAGCAACAGTATGCACTACATCATTATATCCAATGTTTTGCAATAGGTTTTCCTGCGTTGATGATGTTGTACCCAAAGTTACAGGAATAGATAATGCAATTGAGAAAACTATTAAATATAAACAAAAATGAACAAATACATTAAATTGGTATCTTTTTCTTTTAAAACATGCAGAGTACCATTTCAATGTCCTGTAAGTATGACGTGATATCAAAATTCCTACAATAACTACTAAAATAAGTCCAACAGGTATTTGCGGCAAGAATGCATCATTGAGTATCAGTTCATTCTGAACAACAAATGAAAAAGATAAAAGCATTAAACCAAATCTAATCATCCCACCAAAGGTTTTATTCCAATCCCAATACATAACTAAACCTCAGATTAAAATAAAATACTTTTATCATTTCATATGACGATATATCAACTACTTTTTACTCTCCCCGCCCACACGTGAAGTTAAATCTTTAAAAGTTTTCTTACTTTTAAGAGCAAAGATGGTTTTTTTTCAACAGGGCCTTTACAGCTAGTTGTTGTGGAACTATACAATTGATTATATTCTTGGCGTTTTATTACTTCTTTTGGATTTACAAGGGATGTTGTGGTGTGCGAATATCTACCTGCCGAATGTGGAGGAGTATTAGGGTCTAATGCCACTGGAATGTCAAATGTGCATGGTCCACCTGGTCTATCGTTGCCTTTTAAAGGATTTGAGTTCTCTTTTTCTTTTTGCTCTTGAATTACTCGATCTGTACCCATTATATCATCTATCCCAAAAAGGAGTATATTAAATATTATTCATAAATTCGATGTATATACTTTTTTATAGACTAATGTTGTCAAGAATTTAGGAGTATATGCTACTTTAAGTTATACTGCCTTAAATCGAGAAGTGACAGCGTATCTAAAATGCTGTAAAGAATGATAGGAAGATTAAGAACTTAAAGAGGTACAGGGGAATTTACAGCAAAATAGGGACACTACCAACCCATCCTACACAGAGAGTTAAATCATGTGTATGAATGTCTTGTTTAATGAGGTATTACAAGACTTTTTAGTTTGCTAAGGTGTTTGTATGGCTTCACTAAAATAAGGGGGCTATACGGGCTAATACAAAGCTACACAGAGGTTTAAAATGGATGGTCTATCTATCAGAACAAACTAAACATGCATATTTCTTTTTCACTTCTTTTTTATTGTTCTGTATAATTCCTCCATTACCATGATAAACAGGGAAAATATGGGTTTCTCTAAAGGAACATTGAATTATATGAAACAGAATGCTAAGGGAGATAAGCCTTTTACTTTGAATGCACATGTAAGGGAAAGGTTGGAGATTTGGATATCATTGGTTTCAAGTGAAAAATAAATTTGAAAGTTACATTAAGGAAAAAACAAATTATATATCAAAAAGTCTGGTTTTACTAAATGCTGTTGATGTGATATTATGAGTAATGATAACAAAATATTCATTTCCTATTCTCATAAAAACATGGATTTAGCAAATGAAATTGATAATGCTATTTACAAAAAGGGAATTAGAGCTACAAGGGATATTAGAGATGTAAAATGTTCCCAAAGTTTCAAAGAGTTCATGAAAAGTATTGGAAAACATGACATTGTTTTGATGTTAATTAGTGATCATTATCTTAAGTCTCAAGCTTGTATGTTTGAAGTCATTGAGGCTATGAAAGAATCAGACTACAAAGAAAGGATAATACCAATTGTAAGTGAAGACGTATGTTTCAACTTGAAAGGGATAATATATCTTGAATATTGGGAAGAAAAGAGAAAGTTGATAGAGAATACTATAAAGGAACATCGCCCAGAGGCAATAAAGCCTTTGGAAGAAGAAAGAGATGAGATTATACTTATTGAAAATAATATTATGAAATTTATTGCTACAATTAGAGATCTAAAATATATATCTTTTAAAGAATTGAACAATCAATATACAAGTTTATATGAAGCAATAGGAATAGAAACCGCTAATATATCAACAGATTATGGGGTTGTTACTGAAAAAGACGTTAGTTTTGGATTTGTAAGAAGGTGCTTTATAAATGTTTTAATGGATAATGCCTATCCCAAATGTGAAATCAAAGAGGCTTTAAAAGAGATTATATTTTCTTTGAGGCAGAATAATGATGTTATTTGGATATTTGCTTATAATAAGTTAGATGATATTCCAAAAACAAACTGGTTTTGCAGAGGTTACTGGGTCTCGCCCAATCTTGATCAAAGATGGCATCCGGGAAAAATGGAACCTAATGATCAGATTGAGGATATCCAGATTATATGGAATGATGAATATGAAAGCCGTAGAGAAATATACAAATCTCATTCTGGGACGAAAAGAGAGTTACTAGAATTTGCAGATCCATTATTGAAACAAGTGGTTCCAATAGCAAAAACGGCAATAGAGAAATTTAATCAGTTCCAGAATGGAAATATCAGCGATGACGAATTCCTTGAGTATATGCAAAAAAATCGGCAAATTGTGCGTGAATTATATTCAAAATCTGGAGAAAGAATGTTTGCAACATATGAATGTGAAGATTTTGTCCAAAAGTTTGATAATTTATTTGCAATCGTTGATAATATGTTCTTATACTATTCAAAAGAACATATGAATACATGGCCTACTGAAAGTAAGAGAGTAATGATGAAAGGTGAAATAGACCGCTTTTACAAGGAATTAGAAAAATTACATTATGAAAGAGATAAATTAAAATAATTTTTTCGTCTTTTTTTGGGCTTAACTTTGGGTACAAAATCCAAGTGAACGGCACACAGAAATGAATATTCAAATTTTGAAGAATGGTTTTTGTACCACTTATGCACAAGCGTACAAAAAATTCAAGTTAACTATATCCCCTCTACATTGCGCGAGGTATCTGATTCTAACTTTTTACTGATAAATATATGAGTTTCTACCTCACTTCAACCAGACACACTAACCCAGCATGTTCTTTTAATTCTAATTCTGTACCTTTCTTCCATCCTTTGAGATCCGCAATACTTTTAGGGATGGTTATACTAAGTCTTCCTGAGGATTCCTGGATTTTAACTTTTGACATGAAATCACCTTATACTATACATTAATGTAGAAGTTATAGATAAGGATAATGAAACACCTTTTTGAAGGATTGCCAAGAAAGAGAATTTGATGGTAAAAAGAATGTGTTAACCAAAAGTTATATACACTCCACGACATAATACCTGCCATCTACCTGGGAGTGCCTAACTCGGATATGGCACTGGCAGTGCTCCCCGGACACCAGTTACTGCTCGACGGCAGAGGACCCGAGGCCATACGTCTTTCAGCTATGGGAAGCGCGGGTTCTGTGATTGTATCCATCATCCTGCTTTTGCCTTTTGGGATCCTGCTGTACACAATATACCCACTGATACAGGATTACATTGGCTGGATGCTCCTCTTCATAGCTTTGCTGATGATCATAACAGAGAAAGGCGAGTACGTACCCGGCCAGGGATCCCTGGTTCGTTACAGGCATATTTTTTATGCATTTGTAGTGTTCGTGCTGAGTGGGCTGCTGGGCATCTTTGCGTTCGGGAAAGAAAACTTGGCAAACTCACTGTTCGAATCGGATAGTCCATCTATACTCCTTCCTCTGTTAAGCGGCCTGTTTGGAGCTTCCCAGCTGATAGTAAGTCTGACGACTGGTTCAGTAATCCCGCCCCAGCGCACTTCGCTGATCACCCTGCCTGTTAACAGAACAATAAAAGCAATTGCTTCGGGAAGTTTTGCAGGTTCTTTTGTAGCCTGGCTGCCGGGAGTATCGTCTTCTGTTGCCACATTGCTGGCAGAACAGGTAAGCAGGATACGCGGCAATCAAAATTCCGGCAGTATTGCATCCGAAGACCCGCTGGATGAAGCCAGAGAATTCATCGTATCAGTGTCAGGTGTTAACACTGCCAATGCCGTTTTTGGCCTGTTCGTTTTTTTCTTCATTGGTAGGGCCCGTAACGGCGCAATAGTGGCGATATCATCTTTTCTGGAGCCATCGGCGATCGATATACCTATTATCCTTATTCTGCTATGTGTGGTGATACTTGCGTCTATGTTTTCCTATTATTCAACTATCAGGATTGGAAATACCATTCACCTGTTCATGGAGAAAATAGACTACAGGAAACTTAGCATCGCAGTACTGACAGGTCTTGTAATTATGGTCGCCGTATTCACAGGGGTCTTCGGGATCATAATCTTCCTCATGGCCACATCTATAGGACTACTGCCATCTTTCATGCATGTAAGAAAAAGTAATGCAATGGGTGTGATCTTACTGCCGGTTATCCTGTATTTCCTGTAAATGCAGATTATTGCTGAAAACCATTGACCATCTGCATCATGTTATCCTTGATCTGTGCCACGGCATCCACCCACTTGCCTCCCACATCAATGGGTGCCAAGCCTTCGAGATCTGCCCGGACAAGATCCTCATCATAGGGTATCTCGCCAAGTACAGGTATCCCAAGAGCCTTAAGCTGAGGTGTTAGGTTCACAGACTTCCCTTTGTTGATGACCGCTGCCAGATGTTTTACACCTATATCCTCGGAAAGGTGCTTGATCCTTTCAGCGGTTTCCAGTGAACGCTTACCCGGTTCAACAACGACTATCATAAGATCGATGCCCTTCGTGGTGCCTCTGCCCAGATGCTCGATACCTGCTTCCATATCAAGTATCACTGCACTTTTATCCTTCAGTACTACATGCCTGAGGAATGCCTTAAGGAAAGAGGATGCAGGACACATGCAGCCGCTACCGCCGGTATCAATGGTGCCCATCACAAGCATCTTTACATTGTCAGGACCCACGACACCAAACCTGTCTACGATATCGTCAACTTTGGGATTGAACTTGAACATGCCTCCTTTCTCACCTGCCCGCTCTTCGATCATATCCTGATAGTCAGTGAGAGGATTAGGAGGATTGCTTATGCCGATGGATGAAGCGAGGTTCATATCTGCATCAGCATCTATGGCCACTACATCAAAACCATCCCTTGCAAGCATCCGCGCAAGAGTACCTGAAAGTGTGGTCTTACCTACACCGCCTTTACCTGTGACAGCAATTTTCACCATGCATTGAACAGGGTCATTATATAAATTATACCTTCCGGTATCCTGTTATTATATGACCTGAAAGCTATATATTGATGCAGCCGATGTAAATATAATAAACATGAACTTGACTTTTTCATATATTAGTGTCAGCGTTTATGTAACATCATTTATATTCGCCAATATCGATCGTTGCTGAGGCAGAGAATGGATGAAAGATACCGGCAGATAAAAAATATAATGATCCAGGTCCTGTTCCTGAACCTTGCGGTCTCCTTTGCCAAGATCGGCTATGGCTTGCTAACCAATACTCTCAGTATGCAATCCGATGGTTATCATTCCATGTTCGACGGTGTTTCCAATATAGTGGGCCTGATAGGCATACAGGCAGCTTCCAAGCCTCCTGACTCAGAACACCCCTATGGGCATCGCAAGTTCGAAACAATGGCATCTGTTTTCATCGCTGTGTTGCTTATGTTTGCCGGCTTTAATATAGTGAACTCAGCTTTACATAGATTAGGAACTGGGACGATACCCGAAGTGACCACATTTAGTTTCCTTGTCATGATCGGTACCATGGCAATTAACTACATGGTAACTACCTACGAACACCGTAATGGAGTAAAATTACAAAGCGAAGTGCTGATAGCTGATTCCATGCACACCAAAAGCGACATTTATGTATCCATTTCTGTCATTCTGGGACTTGTTTCCATAAAAGCGGGTTTCCCCATCCTTGATCCGATAATAGCGATCATAATTTCAGGGATCATCGTCTATACAGGCATAAGGATAATTATGAAAAGCTCTTCCGTTCTGTGTGATACGTGTCAGCTCAATGCTGAAGAAATACATAACGTAGTATGTGCAGTGGAAGGAGTTATCGGCTGCAGCAATATAAGGAGCAGAGGGACTGCAGGTCACATATACATCGACCTGCATGTGGAAGTGCATCCTACAATGCCTACTCTCAGGTCTCATGATATTGCCGATACTGTGGAATATGAACTGAAACAGCATTTTGAAGGTGTCCAGGATGTTGTCATCCATATAGAACCAGCTCCACTTGAAGCCGCATCATGAATTGGGATGAGCGGGATAAACTATAAGATAAGTAAGGATGATTTACTAACGATGTCTGGGAACACTTTTGGAACTGTTTTTAAAGTCACCACCTGGGGTGAATCACATGGCAATGCCCTGGGAGTAGTGGTGGATGGAACTCCTGCAGGTCTGCTTCTTGATGCCTCCGTGATACAGAAGGAACTGGACAGGCGAAGACCCGGACAAAGCAGTGCCTCTACATCACGCAACGAATCCGATACCGTAGAGATACTGTCAGGCGTGTTCGAGGGAAAGACCACTGGCATGCCCATATCCATGATGGTCCGCAACAAGGATGCAAACTCAAGTGCCTATGATTATCTGCGGGCGATCCCAAGACCCGGACATGCAGATCTGTTGTACAGGGACAAATATGGTATCCGGGACCACAGAGGCGGAGGCAGGTCATCCGGCAGGGAAACCCTTGGCAGGGTAGCTGCAGGCGCCATTGCAAAACATTTGCTTTCCTCTTATGGGATCACCGTTTTTGCACATGTCATCGAATTGGGCGGTATTGTCGCTTCCGAGTTGTCCTTTACCGAAGTGATGGATAATGTGGAAAAAACTCCTGTGCGTTGCGCTGACCTTAAAATGGCTCCAAGAATGATGCAAGCGGTCGAAGATGCCCGCAAAGAAGGTGACAGTCTTGGCGGTGTCGTGGAAATCATTGCCATTGGAGTTCCAAGAGGTCTTGGAGAACCGGTATTTGATAAGCTGGACGCTGATATTGCAAAGGCACTGATGAGCATAGGCGCTGTAAAGGGATTAGAGATCGGTGCAGGTTTTGCAAGTGCGCGCATGAAAGGCAGCCAGATGAACGATCCGTTCATAGTAAAAGACGGACAGATCACATGTCCGACCAACAACGCAGGCGGTATAATTGGCGGCATATCCACAGGGCTTCCTATTATATGCAGGATCGCGGTCAAACCTACGCCATCTATCTCAAAGAAGCAGAGTACAGTGGATATGGAAAAGGTCCAGGAATGCGAGATAGAGGTCCATGGAAGACACGATCCGACCATACCACCCCGGCTTGTGCCAGTGGCTGAGGCGATGGTTGCGATCGTGCTTGCAGATCACATGCTGCGCAGCGGTTTCATCGATCCGGCATCTGTTTGATGCAGAGGGTTTTTGATAGGAACTGCATGTGAATCTTTTTTTTCCTGCCCATATAATAAAAGACGGAATTATGGCTCCGTAGAAAACATTCATATTATGTTTAACCACCGGGTTTACAGAAAATGCGAAAAGTTATTCATCTCCGTGAACTCTGTGTACTCTGTGGTTGCATCTGCCCACAGTTGAGATCGTAGCGGAAGATTTCTACAGAGCCAGCCTACGGGCTTATATTGTAAGATAAAATAGGCTTTGTAGAAAACATATTATGTTTTAACCACTGAGTTCACAGAGAACACAGAGGATGGCAATATTTATTCATCTCCGTGAACTCTGTGTACTCTGTGGTTGCATCTGCCCACAGTTGGGATTGTAGCGTGACGATTTCTACTAAACCATAAAATAAAAAATAGAGAGGTTCAGGCCTTTCTTAGGCCATGAGCCTTTACAGGATCAATCTCTGCGCTGTAACAGCTCGATGTCTTCCATCACTGCCTGCAGATCATCCTCATGCTCTATTTCATCAGTGAGGATCTGCAATACAATGTTGTATGTCACAGGGTCCTTATCCTTGACCATCTGGAGGATATCGTTGTACACCTGGATGGCACACTGTTCTCCTTTGATGTTCTGCTCAAGGATCTTTTTTACAAATGGGTCCGCCGGAGCGTCGTAGCCGCAGTGTGAAAGCTTTTCCCATTCCGCAGGGGACAGCACTGGTATTCCTCCAAGCTGCACGATCCTGCTGGATAACATATCAGCATGGCGCAGTTCATCGGTTGCATGTTGTATCAGTTCTGCAGCGGCTTCTTCCTTCATGGGGCCCTTGATCACCTTTGCGCCCACCCAGTACTGGTAATAGGCAAACCACTCATCTGCGAGTGCTCTGTTGAGTTCAGCTATCAGTTCTTCGGCATTGATCCCTAAGATCTCTATTCCTTTAGTTCCCATTGATCCTCAGCTCCGGATATACTCTATTATGTCTGTTTCCTTAGTGCTTCGTCTCTTTCTTAAAGCAGATGAACCAGTCCAGGCAATACTTGCCCTCTTCCTTTTGCTCGACGCGCTCTTTTGCAACGCCGCATGAACCCGGTGGCGGGATAATGACGTCTTCTCCAGGCTGCCAGTTGGCAGGAGTTGCAATACCTTCAGCATCGGATTTCTGCATGGCCAGCAATAACCTTTTGATCTCGGCCATGTTCCTGCCGTTGGACAGGGGGTAATAAAGCACAGCTCTTACCTTTGCTTTTGGGTCGATGATGAAAACCGCTCTTACTGCCTGTGTGTTAGAAGCGTTAGGTTGGACCATTCCGAACTTCTTTGCAACGTCCATCCTGAGATCTTCGATAACAGGGAAATTGACCTCCACATTCTTCATACCCCTGAACTCGATCTTCTCTTTGATGGTCCTAAGCCATGCGATGTGAGCATATATACTGTCGATGGAAAGACCAATGAGCTCTGTGTTGAGTTTCTTGAACTCGTCCTGCATGGAAGCAAAGGTCATGAACTCAGTGGTACATACGGGAGTGAAATCAGCGGGGTGGCTGAACAGGATCACCCATTTACCTTTATAATCTTCCGGGAACTTGATCTCTCCCATTGTGGTCTTTGCTGTGAAATTCGGTGCATCGTCGCCTATTAAAGGCATAGTTACTCTTTCTTCATCCATTTCTGTTATCCTCCTTACATTTCTTACATTTTCCATAGAAATTAGTGTTCACTGAATCGATACTGAATCCTTCTATATCGCCAGCTATCTTCATTGAATAATCGAACAGTTCTTCTGACTCAAAATCCTCTATCCTCCCACACTCCCGACAGATAAGGTGATGGTGCGGTACGAAATTAGCTTCAAACCTTGTTATCCCTTTTACATTCACCTCCTCAAGCAATCCTCTCTCAGAAAGGAATTTGAGATTCTTGTAGACCGTAGCTTTGCTTATGCGGGTCAGCTTCTTCCTGACACCGTCATAGACCTCGTCTACGGTGGGATGACCCTTGTGCTCCCGCAGGAAAGCTATTATCTCCACTCTTTGATTAGTGTATTTCATATCAGCTTTTCCTGTTATTTCCAATGTCATTTCCCCTGTACTTGCCTCTAAAGACGATTTTGCCATATATGGGATGATAATTGATTCTAAATAATACTAATTCCTATTTAATATTTGTGTTCAACTAAAAAGGGTTATCAAATAGATCTGATTCTCAATATTTCTTATCAAAAATCACATAACATTGATTTGTTCTTTGAATGAACGCACATCAAAATTTGGTAGCAAAGGTTCAGTTTATATATCCACCTGTACAATAAAATCAGGATTAAGATGAGCAGGATCAAGATGCTTTCATGGAATGTAAATGGCCTTCGGGCTGCTTATAAAAAAGGATTTATGGAAATTTTCACAGCACATGGGCCAGATATTCTCTGCCTTCAGGAAACAAAGGCACAGGAGGACCAGTTACCTTCCGCTCTGCGGCATGTGGCCGGATATAAAGCATATTTTTCCTCCGCAGAGAAAAAAGGATATAGTGGAGTGGCCCTATACACAAAACAAGAACCAGTAGAGGTCAGCTATGAGCTGGGAACTGCCAAGTTCGATGGTGAAGGCAGGATCATAGCTTCTGATTTCGGGGATTTCATGCTCTTTAACGTCTATTTCCCCAACGGAAAAGCCTCTAAGGAGCGGCTTGATTTTAAAATGGGGTTCTATGATAGATTTCTGGATCACCTTGATGCTCTTAAAGCCCAGGGCAGGAAACTCATAATTTGCGGAGATGTAAATACGGCACACAGGGAAATAGACCTGGCACGCCCAAAGGAGAATGAGAAAGTATCAGGTTTTCTGCCCCAGGAAAGAGCCTGGATAGATAAATTAATAGAACATGGATATCTGGATACGTTTCGCATGTTCAGCGATCAGCCTGACCAGTACACATGGTGGGACATGAAAACAAAGGCAAGGGAAAGGAATGTGGGCTGGAGGATAGATTACTTCTTTGCCAGTGACAATTTAAAGAATAACATAACATCTGCCTTTATCCTGCCGGAGGTCATGGGTTCGGACCACTGTCCCATTGGTATTGAGTTGGACATATGATATTTACAGTTGCAAAAGCTAAGTAAAATATTGCAATTTGTCCCGGAATACAACTGATCACATGGCAATTAAAGCTAAATAGTATTGTTCCAAGTACTGATAAGAGTACTTGAAAAATGAGGTATTTAACTTGGTCGTAACTTTGCAAGAGCATTCAGGACAATTCAGACTTACAATTTCAAGGGATGTAGTGGATATGGACGGATTGCAGAAGGGAAATAAGTCTAGGATTATTGAGGTTCAGGGATATTTAGTATTGGAACCTGTTAGATGAAGCCTG
Source organism: Methanomethylovorans sp. PtaU1.Bin073 (assembly GCA_002067265.1). The sequence goes on from MVQW01000269.1 coordinate 37,369, forward strand.
CATGACAGGAAGTACATGTTAGGCATTTGAATAGTTTCATAGCAGTTTCCTTATTCTCCACATCAATTGTACCCGGATGCACGGCATCATTTTCAACTATATACTAATATTTAAACGACTGTTGAATCTTTGGCTAAAGCACATTTTTAATTAAGAAATTGATATTTTGGTTGAGCTTCTTCTTTGGATCTATTACAAAAAGAATTGTTAATATTTGCAAGCTAATCTTAAAAGTGCTGCTGCTTTTGGAGATAACTCTACTATGTTCCTAGCTTCCATAAATAGGCCATATACACAATGATCTGACAAATCTCCACACAGTCCAGTGGCACACCTGTTACACTAAAAACTTTGGGAATGCCCTCGAGATTTGCCTGTTGTGATTAAAAAAGAACTGAGGGAAGTTATGAAGCAAACTCAATATTATTTACTTAAAAATTGTGTATGATTTCTAAAAGCAAATTGATTGAGTTATGATTATTACACTATTATTCTTGGTATGTATAGAAATAGTGTAATAGTTCTATTTATTACTTTTAAAAACTATGTTTATTAAAGATATGTTTTAAAAAGTGTTATATAGAAAAACGTGTTATATGCCAGTAAATGGCAAAAATAAAAATCATCGTTGATGGTTACAGATGTGAAAGGTGCAATCATGAGTGGATTCCACGAGTAAAAAAAGAAACAGATCCAACGATTTGCCCCAACTGTAAATCTCCTTATTGGGATTCTCCTAGAAAAAACGAGTCCAAAAAACAAGATGTAGTGGATTGATAATAATGGTTGATTTAGCCATAAATAATCTATATTGTAAAATTATCTGCGGGGATTGTAAAGAAATTCTCCCCACACTTGCCGAAAAGGCAGATTTGATTGTTACTTCTCCCCCTTATGCAGATGCAAGAAAAAAACATTATGATAGTAGTCATCCTGATTTATTTGCCGAGTGGATGCTCGAATTTTCAAAACCATTCTATGATGCTCTGAAAGAAGATGGTAGTTTTGTATTAAACATAAAAGAAAGAGTTGTAAATGGAAAAAGACATAGATATGTATGGAATACTATCATTGGTTTCGAAAAAGCAGGCTGGATTCCAATAGAAGACTATATTTGGCATAAAGTAAACCCCATGCCCGGATATTGGCCTACCCGGCTGCGTGATGGTTGGGAATATTGTTTTCATTTAGCAAAAGTAAAAAAGCCTTATATGGACCAAGATGCAGTTAAAGTCCCTATTGGAAATTGGAATGAGGTAAGGCTTGCAAACCTGAATGGAAAAAGTGCAGAAAGGCATAACTCGGAAAATGATAGTGGATTTGGTAGAGATCTTAGAAATTGGGTTGGGAAGAAAATGGTCCTTCCATCTAATGTGATATCTTTACCTCTTGTAGGAAAGAACTATGGTCATCCAGCGGTATTTCCTAAAGAACTCCCCTCCTTTTTCATAAAACTTTTCTCAAAAGAAAATGGCCTAGTTATTGATCCTTTTGGAGGGTCTGGATCCACTGCTATAGCTGCAATAAATCTTCACAGGAATTCAATTATTATCGATAATAATGAATTGTATTGTAAATTGGCGTATGAGCGTATCATGAAGGAGGCAAAAATTAATGGGACAGAAGTCATTCCCGTAAATTTTCAGATTGACTCACAATAAACTCAAAGAATTTATCTCTGTTCACGGTTCCATCTGCGTTTGCTATCCCTAATTTGATAAATTCTTTTTTAAACAATTCTGCACACTCTGTTCTATATTTTAAAGAATAAAATGGCATGTGTGATTCTATGCATTCTAGTGACTTTGCGTAAATATCCACAGCTTCTCTGCCGGAAATATATGGGTATATAAAGCCCGGTGTCCACACTTCACAATTCTCAGAGTATGGATGACCATCCTGGTTATATCTTATGCTCCTACTTTTTTCATAGCTCAATACTTTTCCTTTGCTAGGCGTTGCAACTGCAATTACACAAAGATAAGGAGATGTTAAGTTCTTTTCTTCTTTTGCGAGTTTTTCAAGCCTTTTAATAACTCCACCGACATCTTGTCCACCAACGGTATCTGAAGATTTTTTAACTGACATGTACAATCTAATACCTTTTGCAAAAGTAGGTGAAATTATGTCTACAGTAATGTCTCCCTCTCGGGTTCCATCCGATGCTTGAATAATGTAATTAGGATGTCCATTATCTTGGTTATATTTTATCGATGCTCTCATTAATTCTATAAGTAAAAACTGATAAAAAATGCCAATTTGCATTCTCAACCTTTGCATTTCATGAGGAATTCCATCCATATCAAAGATATCAATTGAATTCAATTGCCCATAAAAAGAAGTTCCAAGTACTGGATCCGCACGCTCTTTTAAGTGTTTCATACACTGTTTGACTAAAGCTTTTGGAGAATCTGGATTTTTCCTGAGATTTCCATTTTTAGTCAATTTTGATCTTTCGAATGCTTTCTCAATAGCACTTTGAAGATACTCATCTGATAAAGGAGAAGCCATTCTTGGGAAAAGATCAGCTTTAGCAAGAGGAATATCATCTTCACGTGGATACAATTGCCGAGGATCACGTTTCGCCATGCTACATTTTTATTGTGTCCATACTATATAATCTTCATTGGAATGATGAGTTTTTTTATGATTGATGTACCTATGAAATAAAAATAATCGTAGTCATTCAGCCCACTACATGCAAGGAAAATTGAAATATGATATTCCTGTTTCCTAAACAGACTTTAACTGGATCTGTTCAGACAATTGCGTTCAGGGCCAGGTCCACAGCTTCCACCGGGTCATCTGACCTTATTATGCCATCGACGACCCATTTGCATTCTATGGCAACGACCGGTTTGCCCATTTTAAGGGCCAGGGCTATCTCAGAAAGAGTACCATATTCGCCGCCCACCGCGATCAGAACATCAGAAGATGCGACAACTATGGCATTGCGTGCATGTCCCATATTGGTCACTATCTGGTAGTCAATGTACCGGTTAGCATCTTCGCGGCCATTGCCTGGCAGGATTCCAATGGTGTTCCCTCCCTGTCGCTTAGCTCCGCGTGCACAGGCTTCCATTACACCCCCCAGTCCCCCGCACACAAGGACCATGCCACGTATGGCGACTTCACGGCCTATTTCCTCTGCGATCATCTCGGTCTTATTGTCACAAATCCCGCCACCTATCACTCCTACCTGTATCTTTGCCATATGTTGTCCTCCACAGTTTGATAACTCATATATATTCTGCCTGGATTTTAAGTATCTCCCTACTGTCCTTAGCCATGGAATACTCCTCCAGAGGCTCTCTGTTAAGTTCCAGAAAAGTATGACCCCAGTTGAACTTGGAAAGTATATGCGCAGCTTGTTCCTTGTATCCGAGTATATATAAAGAAGCAGCGAAAGCCTCTACAGATGTAAGTTTGAAGGGGCGGCCAAAGTTCACGGGATTGCCTGCAACCAGATATGGCAATGCCCGATGCTGCAGGTCAAGCATGAGCAATTGAGGAAATACAGCTTCTACATGTTCCCACGAGCAGTCCAGTACAGTAAGCCCTTTTGTTATACTGTCGGCAGGAGAAAGGGCCTTTTCGGCCATAGGGTCAAGAAGTATGGAGCCTCTGGGAATGGCATTCACCTTTTCCACGAGGCGGGCAAGTTCGAAGCGCACCATTTTTTTACCAGTGCACTTTTTAGGATCACATTGCCCTGCATGATAAAGGTATAGCCGAACTTCTTTTGATCTGCTTCTTTCCATAGTTTGTTGATAGACTTTCCTATATAAAGCTTGAGCGATTTTTAATACAGCAAATATTATAGTTATCTTTTTATATATTCATTGTATATCTATCTTTATAAAGTTCGGATCAAATGTAAAAACTGATACTAAAAGTTGTGAAGAAGATGGCTGCCAAAATATACACAATAACCTCTGGAAAGGGAGGGACTGGCAAAAGCATATTTGCTGTCAATCTGGCAGCAGCACTTGCCGGTCTTGCAAAAAAGACCCTGCTGATCGATGCTGACCTTGGTATGGCGAACATAGGCCTTATGCTGGGATTGGAGAACAGTAAGATCACGCTACACGAAGTATTGGCTGATGAAGCGAACGTGGAGGATGCATTGTATGATGGACCTAACGGTCTTAAGGTCCTTCCCTGTGGTATATCTTTGCAGGGTTTCAAAAAAGCAGACCCTGCAAGACTCAAAGATATTATCGCGGAAGTTTCACCAAATTTCGAATTCATAATAATTGACACGGCCACTGGCATAAATCATGTAACAGCAAGTTCCATTGAAGTCTGCGATGAGGTCATAATGGTCCTTACACCCGAGATAACATCTATTACCGATGGGTCCAAAATGAGGGCTTTTTCAACGATGTTAGGAAAAGAGGTCACAGGCATGGTGCTGAATAGAACTATGCCGGTACATGATGAAATATACAGGGAGAAACTCGTGAGTTCTGTTGATATGAATATACTTGAGGTACTGCCTGAAGATGTGAGCATACCCAACAGCATCGCAGGTAAAAGTCCTGTAGTCACAAAATATCCTTATTCGGAGATCTCTATAGCTATGAACAGGCTTGCAGCACTACTTAGTGGCATAAAGATGCCTGAACCTGAGGAAGGAAAAGCACAAAAAAAGCACAAAAATGAAAAGAAGCGTGTCGTAGCTACAAAGCTGCCCTTCTCCCAGTCTAAAAAATAAGAGGTTATCATGGCTCTTACTGATGTAATCCAACATGACAGGAATTCAGGTAAAGACCCCATTCCTGCGCTGCAAAGGATCAATATCACAGATCGGGATCCTAAACCCGAGGAAACCGCCAGCATTCTTTCCACTATTAATAATGATGTTGGTTCCGATGATAACATAGGTGGTCTTAAAGCACGCATAGCTACTGATCATATACAATTGATAACGGGTCTTAATATCGATCTTGATGCAAATACCTCATGGGAACAGAACATAAGGAATGTTATCGCCAGCAAGGAACTAAATGTAGAGGCCGATATCAAAGCACAAGAAGATGCACAGGTTCCATTGCACCAGCGATTAATAGCACTTATCTCCAACAGCTCCGAAGAGGAAGAGGAATATAATATTGCAGTACACGGTCCAATTGTAGATTTCGGTATACCCGAAGGAAGCAATTTCAAAGAGATCGAAATGTATGCTGTCAATCCTCCGTATGCTTATATAAGAATGGCCTATGATCCAGTTGCACATGAATACCAGTATCAGGTACTTGAACCTGTGCTCTCGGAAGACGAAAAGAGATTGCTGGAAAATATAAAGCAACAGCTGATTGAAACCCTGGAGCTTAACCTTAAAGAAACAGATCATAAGAATGCTGAAAAGTACCTGAGGAATCAAGCAAAAAAATATCTTCGAGAATACAAGATAGACATCTCTGTCCGTAAAAAGGAAAGAGTGATATATCACTTGATAAGGGATTTCCTTGGATTCGGAAGAATAGATGCTATCATGCGGGATATGAGGCTTGAGGACGTATCATGTGATGGCCCGAACACTCCCATATACATCTACCACAAGGCCTACAATTCAGTGCCTACGAATGTTATTTTCTCAGATGATGATGAGCTTGACACCTTTGCCATAAGGATAGCTCAGCTGTGCGGAAGGCACATATCCATAGCAAATCCGCTTCTTGATGCAACGATGCCCGATGGTTCACGCATCCAGATCACCCTTGGAAGGGAAGTTACCACCCGGGGGAGCACATTTACCATAAGGCGGTTCAATGAGAACCCCATCACTCCGGCAAATCTCGTGAATTTCCACACTTTCTCCACGGCAATGATGGCATACCTGTGGATGGCTGTGGACTCGAGCAAAAGCATCGTATTCGTGGGTGGTACTGCATCGGGTAAAACCACTGCAATGAATGCTGTATCTCTTTTTATCCAGCCTGAAATGAAGATCGTCTCAATAGAAGATACAAGGGAACTTAACCTTTCCCATCCCAACTGGATACCTGGCGTGACCAGAGAGTCCTTTGCAGGTGAGGAAAGAGGCTCTATCCAGATGTATGAGCTTCTCAGGGCATCCCTGCGGCAAAGGCCAGAGTACATTCTTGTGGGTGAAGTACGTGGAGCAGAGGCTTATGTGCTTTTCCAGGCCATGTCCACAGGTCATACTACGTTCTCTACCATGCATGCCGATTCAGTGCAATCTGTAGTGCACAGGCTTGAAAATCCCCCTATCAATGTCCCGAGGATCATGATCCAGGCTCTTGATATTGTTTCTATTCAGGCGCAGGTAAAAGTGAATAATGAGAGGGTAAGAAGATGCAAATCACTTACAGAGATAGTGGGTGTGGATCCGAGAACAGGTGAATTGCTCACGAACGAAGTATTCATCTGGGATGCGGCAAAGGACAGTTTCCAGTATTCAGGCCGCTCATATATGCTGGAAAGTATAATGGAGAACAGGGGATGGAACGAAGAAAAACTTAAGGATGAACTTAAGAAAAGACAGGATCTTCTTGAATGGGCACGTCTGAAAAAGATCAGTCACTATAAGGATTTTGCTAAACTTGTGGTGACATATGGCAGGGAACCTGAAACTATAATGAAGATGGTAAGGCAGGATCTGAATGACTAATATCTATTTCAATGTAGCCTATGAGATATTCGGGAAATATTATGATGATCGAAGGCTTGAGTATTATGGTCTTCGGTTGAACATGCTCCGCAACCGAATGAGCATAGGCTATGACATGTATTTGTCCGGTGCTATGCTCACTGCTTTTGCGTGTATGTTCTTTGCACTGATTGCTGTTAACCTTCTTTTTTATTTTACAGGTGTGCCTGATCTCACAGGATCGAGAATTACTGCTCCTCAATGGATCTTACAGTTCAGTGAGTACAAGAAAATAGCCATATGGTTCGCCATGAACGCTATCACAGCGATCTTCGTTTTCACTGCTGTGTATAAGACGTTCGTGATATATCCGGCCGTCATGGCAGGAGAAAGGAAGAGAGGAATAGAACGTATACTTCCTTATGCCATTAACTACATGTCCTCAATGGCTGGGGCCGGAGTGTTACCTTTAGATCTGTTCCGTTCTCTTGCAGCTAACGATATATACAGGGATGTGGCGGTAGAGGCAAGATATCTGGTAAGGGATATCGAAGTGCTTGGGCATAATCTTGTAACAGGGATGAGGAACCTTGCTCTGACAACACCTTCGCCTTCTTTGCAGGATTTCCTGCAGGGAGCCATCACGGTGGTTACATCCGGTGGAGAACTGGAGCCTTATTTCAAGATAAAGACCGAGCAGTACCTTATTGAGAATAGGCAAAAACAAAAAGAGTTCCTTGAAACATTGGGATTGCTGGGTGAGACCTATGTTACGGCTTTTGTTGCCGGACCTCTTTTCATGATAGTTGTTATATCGATCATGGCAATAATGGGAGGCGCTGAAATGATCTTCCTCTATCTGCTGATCTATGCGATCATACCCTTTGGAAGCGCAATGTACATTCTGCTTATCAGCAGCATGACACCGGAGGCATGAAAATGGAATGGAAGAAACTCTTTAAGACCAACTTCCCTGTGGATCCAAACTTTGACGAGGAAACTCTCCGTCAGATGGAAGATGCCATTGTAAGAGTAGGATTGGAAAATTCGCGTAAGAACGTAGTGTTGAAACAGTTCATAAAAGATCCATACACGACACTGTGTGCCTATCCGGACTATACGTTCATTATTAGTACACCAGTTGCCCTGGTGTTCCTGATCACGGGTCTTGTGCGGAATTGGCCAAACCCGATAATAGATGATGTTATCTTCTTCAGTGTTCTGATAGCCATATTCCCAGCTTCTGTAATGTATCAGAAGAAGATGAAGCATATCACGAAGATCGAGGAATACTTGCCTACGTTCCTTAGAGATATTTCTGAGATGAGTCGTGCCGGTCTTACTCTCTCCAGATCAGTGGCCACAGTGGCAAAAGGAGAGTATGGCGAACTTTCTCCCGAGATAAAAAAGATGAATGATCTGATGTCGTGGGGAATTTCTTTTGAACGGTCATTGCTCACTTTCGCATACCGTATGAACACTGCTCTCATTGACAGGTCTGTTGCTCTGATCACTCAGGCCAGCAAGGCGGGTGGTCGGGTCTCTCAGGTATTGGAAGCTGCTGCCAGGGATTCCACCGAAGTGAAACAGCTCGAAAGGGAACGAAAGGGTAACATGATGGTGTATCTGGTGATCATTTACATGTCCTTCTTTGTGTTCCTCTTCGTCATAGCTATGCTTTCAATGACCTTTGTGCCTACTATGGCAACAGCAGGCCAGGCTGCCACAGATGCTGGCGCAGGCGGTCAGTTCATGGGTGCCTTCGATCCGGACCTGTTCATAAGGGTGATGTTCCACGCATCTCTTGTTCAGGGATTCTTCAGCGGGCTTGTAGCAGGACAGATGGGAGAAGGAGCTGTATCTGCCGGGCTTAAACATTCGATAGTTCTGTCACTTATAGCCTGGGTCACGTTCACTTTTTTCATCTGAGTTGGCAGAATGCATTGAGGGCATTCTTCCTCACTTTTTCAAAAAGGTCATTTCCGTGAGCATCTATACCCACGACAAGGGGGCCAAAGCGTTCGACTTCAAGTTCCCATACTGCTTCAGGCATTCCTAATTGTGGCCAGTGCACCGACCTGACCTTTTTTATAGACCCTGCTGCAAGGGCTGCACATCCTCCCGTATAGGCAAGATATACGCACTTATCCTCAAGTGTACCCGCTATTCCTTGCATGCCCCCTTTTCCAATGAGGGCCCTGACAGCATGTTTTTCAAGCAGTTTGGGTGTCATCCTGGCCATTCTGTCACTTGTGGTGGGACCTGCAGCAATGGCTCTCCATTTATCGTCTTCTTTGAGCATCAAAGGGCCACAGTGGTATATTGCCGCACCTTCCAGGTCAAAGGGCAGTTCTTCGTTCCTGCCGTCCAATTCCAGTATGTGAGCATGGGCTTCATCCCTGGCGGTGTATACAATACCACTTAAGTATACAACATCACCAGCAACCAGCTTTCTAATATCCTCTTTTTTAAGGGGAGTGCATAGCTCATAAGTGCTCATGCTATCCCTCCAGCACAACTTTTGCGTGTCTGTTGGCCCAGCACTGTATGTTCACAGCCACAGGCAGTGATGCAGTGTGGCAATATGCCTGCTTTACATGTACAGCAAGAGCAGTTGTACACCCACCCATGCCCATGGGACCTATTCCCAGTGCATTGATGTCCTTAAGCAGCTCAAGTTCGAACGGGTCCATTTTGTCCATATCCATTAGAAGAGCTTGCTTTGCAAGTCTTGCCGCCTTATCAAAGGAACCTCCGATGCCCACTCCTACAACGATGGGAGGGCATGGCATTCCCCCTGCCTTGAGCACTGTCTCCAGCACGAATTCTCTGATCCTGGAAATCTCTGTGGGATTGAACATGCGCAGAGCGCTCATGTTCTCAGAGCCAGCACCTTTTGGAGCTACTGTGATGCTAAGCTTGTTACCTTCCACAAAACTGTAATTGATGTCCGGCAGGCCGCTGCCAGTATTGTCGCCGCTGTTCTGCCTGGAAAGGGGAGACACGGCATTTGGCCTAAGAGGTACCTGTACCGTTGCACGACGCACGCCTTCGACAATGGCACCTTCAAGGTCAAAGTCCAGGATCAAGGAACGGCCGATCTCTACAAAGAATACCATAATGCCGGTATCCTGGCACATTGGCACTGATCCTTTTTTGGAAAGTTCTATATTCTTTAAGATTGCCGCAAACTGTGCTCTGGCAGTTTCAGATTTTTCCCGTTCATATGCATTCTCAATAGCAGCAATGACATCCTGAGGCAGACAGATCTCTGCTTCTCCTATAATGTTCACTGTTGCCAGAACCACATCCTCATAATTGATCCGGCCTGTCAAACAATCACCCTGAAAAGACGATGAACCCCATAGTTGATCATTATTTGTTATTATCGTTATTTGTTGTTAAGCCGGGCATAGACCGCTGCCGCGACTATTATGCAGCCGTATATTCCTAATTTGATAGTTTTGATTATCATTCCACCACCCATCCATGAAGCCAGGTTTGTAGGACCACCATTGAGCTAAACATTGCTTTTTGGAACGAGTACCACTTTTGTCCCTTAGACAGACCTTCCCTCTGATGTTCAACTATATTAATATTTCTCATGCATGATAACTGGAAACCATTGTCATTAGATCACGCGGAAAATACGACTAAAACCAGAATCAGATGAACTAAACAATGACCAGCAACAAGAACAACTATGTTTTATTGGTGCGGGAGAAGGGATTCGAACCCCCGAACGCCTGCGCGAGTAGATCTTGAGTCTACCACCGTTGGCCGCTTGGTTACTCCCGCATTCAGGTTTAAGATAGCAGTAATACAGGTATTAATTATAAACCTAACTGTCAGGAAGTATCTAGCTTAACATATTCAACGGAAGATTCATATCTTACATCTGCTAAGTTCATCATTGTTTTACATGAGAAACAAGTAAAAGATCAGAGGTAATTGGATGCGATCATATACAAAAAGGGTACTTTTCCTAAGCACATTCCTGTTGCTTTTCATATCCCTTGCAGATATTGCTCCAGCCCCAGGTCTTCGTGTTTTGTCCACTCAGCATTATGATTGGCTCATCCTTTTGTTCTTCTTTTTGTTATTAGCTCTAGTTCTGAAAATGGGATCGATGAGCTCTTTAAGTAACAGGCTGTTCACAGACCAATATCCCTCCCATGACCTGAAAACAGCTCTTGAAGATGCTGATCTGGGAGTGTGGGAACTGGATATGGAAAAAGGTACTCTTGATGTGAACAAACATTGGGCATGCATGCTTGGATATGATCCTGAAGAGATCAAGCCCCATATATCATTCTGGAATAAACTGGCTCACCCGGATGACTGGAAAAATCTGTCCTTTAACAGTTTTCATGGATCACAAGAGATAAATGATAATTTCAGGCATGAGATCCGTATGCTGGCTAAGCACGGCGTATGGAAATGGGTTGCTGTGAATGGCACTGTTGTCCATCGGGATGCACAGGGCAGTCCTCTTAAGATCATTGGTACACAACTTGATATAGATAACATAAAAAAAGCTGAGAAAGAGATAGCACATTCCGAACACAAGTTCAGAACTTTGTTCCACAGCACCAATGATCTGATCTTCATTCAGGATATGGATATGAATATCCTGGAAATGAATGATGCTGCCTCCAAACGTCTGGGGTACAGCAGGGAACAAATGGTTGGTACCAAACTGTCTGCTATCGTTTCTGAAGAATTCCATTCTAAAGAACAGGAAATGCAAAATGCATTGTTCAAAAACAGGTATTATGTCTACGAAACTTCATATATATGCAATGATGAAGCCGTATTGCCGGTTGAAGTCAGTAGCCGTATCATATATTATGAGAATCGTCAGGCGGTTCTCAGCATTGCAAAGGATATCAGCCGGCGTAAAAGAGTTGAATCCGCGTTAACTCAGTCTGAGAACAAGTTCCGGTATATTTTTGACAATGTGAATGATGAAATATTCATGCAGGACATGGATCTCAATCTGCTTGAAGTGAACCAGGTTGCATGTCAAAGGCTTGGCTATACAAAGAATGAACTGCTGAAATTGCGGCCGGAAGATATTGAAACTCCTGATAATTCCCCCCTTATAAAGTCCAGGATGACAGCCATAAATCTTTTTGACCATGGCATATTTGAATCGGAGCATCTGCGCAGAGATGGTACTACGTATCCAGTGGAACTTAGCAGTAGTATTGTTGAACTTGATGGAAAGAGGCGCATACTTACTATTGTAAGAGACATTACAGAGAGAAAAGAAGCAGAGGCAGCTGTTCGCAAGCACGAGATCGAAAAAGAGATGATACTTGATGGGATGGAAGAACAAGTTGTTTACCACGACCTTGATATGAGGGTACTGTGGGCCAACAAGGCAGCTTGTAAATTTTTCAATAATGAGCGCAGTATGGTTATAGGTAAGCTATGCAATGAGATCTGGCCGGTTGGGATAGACAGCAATGGTAATTGCGCCATCATGCAGGCTAACATCCAGGGGATCTCCAGGGAAATTGAAAGGACAACCCCGGATGGCCGGATATGGAGCGTGAAAGGTTATCCTTTGAAAGAACGTCGTGGTGATGTAAATGGCGGCATTGTGGTAACGCTTGATATCACTGAAAGAAAAAAGGCTCAGGAGCAAATACAGAAGTTCAACCGGGAACTGCTGAGGATTAACGAGGAACTTAAATCTGTAGACAGGATAAAGAACGAGTTCCTGGCAAACCTGGGACATGAGCTTAAGACACCGCTCAGTTCTGTGATAGGCTATAGTGAACTGCTGGATTCATTGACCCTGGGAGAACTCAACGATGTACAGAAAAAGGCTTCTGAGTCTATATACAGGAATGCAGAAAGGTTGCGCAGCTTAATAGACTCCCTGCTTTATCTGAGCTATGTGAATTCAGGAAAGATAGAATACAATTTTGAACTTATGCATATTGGCAGTGCCATAGACGAGGCACTTGCTAATGTCGCAAGGAAATTGGAAGATAAAGGTATAACGGTGGATAAAAGGATCTCACATGAGATCTCTTTCATGAAAGCTGAACCGCAAAAGATCCAGGAATTGCTTCACAACATACTGGATAATGCCATCAAATTCTCACACGAAGGTGGAAAGATAGAGGTAGCTGCTTATTCTGAGGAAGGGGACATGCTAAAGATAGAGGTCTCTGATCACGGTATAGGAATACCCGATGATCATTTGAACAGCCTTTTTACACTTTTCCACCAGCTCGATAGTTCTATGAACCGCAGGTACGGTGGTACGGGCGTCGGTCTGTATATCTGTAAGAATATCATAATGGCACATAATGGCTCTATATGGGTTACCAGCAAAGAAGGTGAAGGCACGACCGTGCATGTGTCTCTTCCTTTAAAAGGGAAGGCCGTTGAGAGAAAAGAGTATATAGACCTCCCTGACAATTAAAGAGCACATGATGCTATACTCTTTTATAGCATAAAATGTCCTTTATCACATATTATAAAAATCAGGCATTGTCAACATTATGATCATTGCCCAATCGGAGAGTTTATTTGAACTGGACGACCGCTGGAATTGCATTGTTTCTCCTGTACTGGCTGTTAGTATCGCATCTTAGCAGGAAAGGTATCCTTGAAAGATATAATATCACAAGTTATGGTCCCTTGTTGATGATCAGGACCACAAGGGGGCTTCAACTACTTGACAGGCTGGCAGTGCCCAAAAAGGCCTGGAGATTATTTGCTGATGTTGGTATACGACTGATGTTCATAGGCATGTTCGCCATGCTGCTCATTGTGATAGTCTCGGACATTTCCATGCTATCATCCCTGGGTGACAATACAATGCCAGAACCTAACAAGTTCAATGAGGCGCGCAACATATTCCTCATTCCAGGTGTCAATGAGTTCATCCCTCTTACATGGGGTCTGATCGCTCTTATTGTGACCCTGGTGGTGCATGAGTTCTCTCATGCCATTCTGTGCAGAGTAGAAAATATCCGTGTTAAGTCAATGGGTATACTACTTGCTCTTGTACCAGTGGGAGGATTTGCAGAACCAGATGAGAATGAACTTTTTGGCACCGAAGCAACTGGAAAGGAAGGTGAGGGGCCAGTTGAACGAACAGGCTCTAAGGCTGCTACCCGTCAGCAAAGGGCACGTATCCTTGCAGCAGGTGTCATGGCAAATTTTGTTGTTGCACTTCTTGCCTTTATCCTGTTCTTTGGTCCCGTGCTCGGTGCAATTGCACCTATTGGTAATGTAATGGTCATGGATGTACAGGGTGAGGCTTCTGCTGCCGGACTGGAGTCCCAGATGATCATCACTCAAATAAATGACAAACCTGTTGATAACATAATGGGAATGCTTGAATATCTTGATACTTTCCCGGAAGGTGAAACTGTCAGGTTATATGCTTCAAAGGATAGGGTCACCTCTGCCTATGATATCAGGGTCGGACCAGCTGAAGAAGACATAAGGGGCGTTCTTATCCAAGATATAGTAGCTGCATCTCCTGCGGAGGCCGCGGGTTTACAGAAAGGCATGAGGATAATACAGATGGACACTGTTCCCATGCGCACTGTTTATGACTTCCGTTCTTTTATGAACACCACATCTGCAGGGCAGTCTGTGACGCTGGTGCTTGCTGACAACACATCGGGAAAATTTGAGCTAACACTTGAACTTGCATCACATCCTGATGAAGGCAATGACAAGGGTTTTTTGGGAGTATTTACAAGTCAGGATGAAAATGTGGCTACTCGTCTTGGTATCACTGTGGGGGAATTCCCTGCAACTACCTATCTCTCTTTGCTTGATGGTATCCCTGGTATGTTAAAAGGAATAGCTGGCTGGCTCATCCTGTTGGGGTTGCCGATCGTTGGTTTTGCCGGCGAGGGGTTCCCGGGGTTCAGTGGGATGCTTGCTAATTTCTATACACCTGCCGGATGGGCTGAACCCCTGGGAATTGGCATATTCTGGATCGCCAACTCTCTCCTGTGGATCGGCTGGCTCAACTTCTATGTGGGTCTCTTTAATTGCCTGCCTGCAGTGCCCCTTGACGGTGGGCACATATTCAAAGATTACATAAAAGCATTTATTTACAGACTGACCAGGAACGAAGAGCGGTCACTTCGCCTTTCTACGGCTGTAACTGCCACATTTGCAGTGCTGATATTCATGTCGTTTATGTTCATGATATTCGGACCTTACTTAGTGCATGGTTTCTGAGGACAGGCATAATTGGATGTGGTGATGCATGAAGCATATGTGTTTCTGGCGTGTTGCAGTTGCCAGATACATTGCATCCTTTTTATTCCCTGTGATATAATTTGCCATCGTTGGTGATTTGCTCGGCGTAGGACAGAGATGAACATTTTAAGGAACAGCATCTGAAAAACTAAGATGATGATATCATGGAGTTTCTGGTATTTGCGGTAATGGTATTTTTTTTGTCTGTGCTGTTCTCCATGATAGGTCTTGGAGGCGCCATAGTCTATGTACCCATTTTCTATTGGTCAGGATTTGACCTGCTCAGTGCTATACCTATGGGCTTGTTGTTGAATACTGTGACATCTGCATCTGCAGCCGTGACATACTTGCGAAAGGGACTTGTACAACTGTCTGTGGCTATCCCGTTCCTTATCATATCAATGATAGCTGCACCTGTAGGTGCTTATTGCACACGGTTGGTACCCGTCGATATACTACTTGGGATATTCAGTATCATTATGGTACTGATAGGAACTCAGATGCTGTTACCTGGGAAATTTTTTTTCCCAGGAAACGGGAACCAAGAGAACATACGTTCTTTTCCTCTTATCCTTGCCGGGGGATCCGTAGTAGGTTTTGCCGGTGGTTTGCTGGGAATTGGCGGGGGTTCGCTGGTTATGCCATTGCTGATCTATATGGGATACGCTGTTAAAACAGCTGCTGCTACTTCCGGGCTTATTGTATTGTTCACTTCCTTTGCCGGATTTGTCGCACACCTCGGTTCGTGGCAACCGGATATGCAGTTTGTGAGCTATATTACGATAGCAGCTCTTTTAGGTGCACAGGTGGGTTCTTATCTCATGCACACCAGAATGCAGCCGGAAACTCTGAGGAAAATGGTTGGTCTGGTGCTGTGGATCATGGCCTTGAGAATGATAGCAGATCTGTTCGGAATTCTTTCTGATGGAAACCTTTAAGAATCTGATCGTAATCAGATGTTCCATAGTGGGCTCGTAGGGTAGCCAGGATATCCTAATGGGCTTCGAAACCCATGGTGAAGATACCCATTGACTCGCGTTCGAATCGCGGCGGGCCCGTCCTTTTCAGTAAAAAAAGCCAAGAGATCTGCACAAATATGATATCGGTGATATGCAGCCGGCTGTGGCGCTACCACCTCCTATCCTGTGAGGTCTGGTGAACAACTTAAAGTAAAGGGAAGCAGGCAATTACTTTCACCTGCTTGAAAACTTGTTTTACGCTGTCTTCAGATTGAAGCGCCTAGTGGCTGTCTGCAGTCTTTCGGCCATATCTGCAAGCTCTTTTGCAGAAGCAGAAAGCTGATCCATGGACTTTGCCTGTTCGTGGACTGCAGCTGCAGCCTGCTGAGTGCCGACTGCAGATTGTTCCGAGATCGTAGAGATCTGCTCCACAGAGGCGGTCACTTACTGGATGGTGGCAGCCTGTTCCTGGGCAGCTTGGGCAATTCCTTTCGCCATGCCTGCCACTTTGCCTCCGCCTTCAACTATGCTTTTTACAGCTTCCATTGTCTTATTGAGTGCCTTTGCACCATCTGCCACACTACCAGTACCTTTCTCAACGGATTCAACAGCCTGGCGTGTGCCAGTCTGTATGTCCTTGATAAGCACTGATATTTGTCTGGTGGCATCGCTGGAATCCTCAGCCAGTTTGCGCACTTCATCAGCTACAACTGCAAAGCCTCTCCCATGTTCTCCCGCCCTTGCAGCTTCGATGGCAGCGTTAAGAGCAAGCAGGTTCGTCTGGTCTGCTATTTGTGTGATCATAGTGACTATTTCGTTTATCTGGCTTGATTTTGTGTCAAGTTGTCTGATAACGAGGGCAGAGTCGGCCGAGGTTCCCTTTATTGCGTCCATCTGTACAAGCAGGTTCTTTGACCGCTCACCTACTTCCTGTATAAGGTTACTGGCATAGGTGGCTGTTTCTGCAGCTTTCTCCGCGTTGTTTGCTATTTCCTGGATGTTTGATGTCATGTCGCCCATGGCATTTGCGATCTCAGTGTTCTTCGAGGATTGGGACATTGCACCACCAGCTATCTCAGACACTGTATCGGCTAGCTGGGTCGTAGTAACTGTCATTTGTTCGGCAGAAGCTGACATATGCTCGGCGGTCATTGCAACCCGCGCCGCACTTTGTTGCACTTCACCTACCAGCTGGGTCAGGTTGTTGCCTATGTTAGATGCCATCACACGTATGGATTCTGCAAGTTCTCCCAGTTCATCCGAAGAACTGTAACTGACATCGACATTGAAATCGTTATCAGCCATCTTTTTAGTACACTCAACAATTTCTTTCAGGGGATGTGTCATCCTGGAAACAAGAACGAAGGTTATAAGGGTCATGATGAGGATGGCTGCAGCAAACCCTACAATGATCGTATTACGCAATTCAATTGCATTTGCAAGCATCTCGTCCATGGGTGCCGCCAGCACAAGGGCGAAATCTGCGGTACCGATGGGTTCGTAGAACATAACTGTATCCCTGCCGGTTGCCGGATCGATGAGTTGTATGTTCCCGCCTTTACCCACACTTATGTCCTTTGCCATCTGCTCCATCTGGGGGACACCCAGGTCTTGCAGGTTTTTTATACCTATCCATTGTTTGTTCACAGGATGCGAGAGGAACACACCGGTATTGGATGTGACAAAGGCATAGCCTGTATCAAAGATGTGTACCTTGTCCATCTCACTGTCAATGTAGTTCAGGGCTACATCAATGCCTGCTATGCCCACAAATTTTTCATCCTTCAATATAGGTGACACATAGCTTATGATAAGTACACCATCTTCTGAATACGGCTCCAGAACAGCATCTGCCAGCGTATTTCTTGGGATCGCATAGTAATCGCTTGTAAGGTCTTCCTCATATTCATAAACGTCTTCAGCCAGCACCGGCACGCCCTCCTCTCTGTACCAATATGGACTGAACCTTCCTGTGCTGTCATGACCTGCTTTCCCAATATAATCAGCATCATTCCCGCTGAAGCCATCTGGCTCATAGGCCACAAACGAACCATAGATAGCCGGGTTGTTCAGCATAAAATTTTCAAGCATATCCAGCACTTCCGAAGTGTCAGCTGATCCATATCCGGACATCGCTGTGGCAAAAGTCTTTGCTACGGACAGATCAGCCTGCATATCTGCATCGAATCCATTGGCATAGCTTCTGGCCATCTGGGTGGCTTCAGCATAAGCCATATCCTTTTCATGTTCACTAACAGTATCGACAATGTATGCTGCCGAGATGCCGAATACAAAAAGCAGACCAACAGCAATGAATAAAGCCATTTTTATTTTTAAGGAGCGGTACAATTTCATAAGATTCATCTCTCAGCCAGATCTTCAAATTTATATATTTAATTTAATATATATACATTTTTATTAAACTGAACTAACCCCTTACTTGCAGTTTTATTGGCAGAGAGACAATATTCTTAAGAAATATATGGTTCCAAAAGTATCATTTTTCACAAAAGCGAACGATAAAGGATGCACAGTAACCCCTTCTTTAAGGGCATGCTTAAAAGCAGCAGCGAAATAGGGGTCTATTCTCCCATGTGCTGTGAAACAGTGCGCATCCTGCCGGAAAACCAATAACATCATCATAGCTTTATCTCCGGCTTGTACGACCTTTATGAGTTCCTCGACATGCCTTCTTCCGCGTGCTGTGGGAGCGTCGGGGAACATCGCCCTCCCATTTTCGGCGAGAGTGCATCCTTTTACTTCGATCCATGTTCTGTGACCTGCTTCCTCAAGCAGGTAATCCAGCCTGCTTTCCCCGAAAACCTGCTCAGGCAGGATCTTCTCGGTATTTTCCAGGCTCTCTATAATCCGATTTTCCAGAACCCACATAGAGATCTGTCTGTGATATCCTGAATGTGTAAGAACGAAGTCATCTCCGGCTTTGCCTGCAATGAGGTCCCATTCTGTTTTTCTGTTCTTTCCGCTGGCTTTTCTCAGAAGCACTTGGTTTCCGGGATAGAGTATATCCGTAAGCCTTCCGGGATCATGGATGTGTACCTTTTCAGTTTTAGACCCCATGGGTTGGACAATATCCACTATCCCCAGAAACCTGTTCGGCCTGGAAACCAGGATCCCCTCTGCATCAAGGGGAATGTCAAGAACATGTCTTGAAACATGGGTCATGTTCATTTCTCTTATTGACTTTTTTCATTAAAGAGGGTTTTTGAAAGACCTGGTGCATTTTTCTTTTACTTTTTTGAATTTCAGCATTGTGCATTCTTTATATGAGTATTCTCCAAAACCTCGCCCATGAACCGTGCCAGTATGGCCTCAGGGCACATGTCTATAACAGGTGTCTGTGCATTTCCGGGCCGCACTTTGACCACTATGACGCCGCTTTTCACTTCGTCAAGTAACCGTATCAAACTTTCCGGATCGTCAGTAACGTGTACTTCTTTGATCCCTGCGCCCTTTGCCATAGCTGCAAGGTCAGTGTACAATGAAGTGGCCGTAGGTTCATCACCTGTAGAGCCGTATGTGCCATTATCTATTATTATCAGCAGATAGTTTTCCGGGTGCTGGCTTGCTATGGTTGCAAGACTGCCCAGGTTCATTAGCATGGAGCCATCGCCTTCCATCGTTATAACATGTCTTTGAGGCTGTGCAAGGGACAAGCCCAGACCTATGGAAGAAGCAAGTCCCATAGAACCCAGCATGTAGAAGTTGCGCTGCGTGTCGCATAAGCAATAAAGTTCCTTAGAGGGTATGCCAATATTGCTTATCAGCAGCGATCCGTCCTTTTTGGCTTTATCTGCAATGACCTTGATAGCATCCAGACGTATCATCATAACCTCCAGAAACCTATCTTTAACAGCACAGCTACAGGGCATTTTTTTTCCAGGGATGTTGTCATTGCTTGCACGATCATGTTTTCAGCTTCCTGTTTTGAAGCCGGCACAAAAAAAGGGATATCCATTGTTCTCAGCAAACCCGGAGTGAGCTCTCCCATAGGCACCTGTGCACAAACAGGTTCCCCTTCCACACCCCTGTGGCTCATGATCATGAGCAGGGGTATGCCGTACAGTTCGTTCAGGGAAGCAAGGGCGTTGATGGAATTCCCAAGACCGGAATTCTGCATCAGCATTGCAGTGCTTTTTCCACCCATATATGCTCCTGCACATACGCCCACGCCTTCTTCTTCCCTCGTGACCGCCACATGGATGATATCCGGATCTTTGTCGACCATAGATATGAGGTCCTTCAGGTTCACGCAGGGCACACTTACCACGAAGTCGACACCTGCTTTTTTCATGCCTTGCAGCACTGCCATTGACGGGCTATTGTACATCCTGTATCCCCGGTTGTTACTGCTTTTTCACCACACTTTAAGGTCGATGGCCTCTATGCGAAGCCTGCGGCCCTCTACAGATACCACGATGCCGGAATGCACCTTCTGCATCATGCAGTGTTCCGGCAGGAACTTCACTGTCTGGCACACTGATGGAACCTTTCCTTTGACCACCATGCCTTCGAAGGCGAGGATCATGCATAGACCTGCATCCTTAAAAGAAAGATCGTTCTTTCCAAGCCTGTGCAATGGTCCTACAATGTGTACGGTATACATGCCCGGGGATTTGTCTATCACTTTTGCGAAATGTGTGATCGGGCATCCAAGAGGTCTGTAGCGTAATATATCTCCAATTTCTATCTCAAGAGATCCATCCAGGGGGTGAATATCTTCTCTGCAGGAGCGTTCTTCGTGCAGGGGACCAAGCAAAAAATCGGCTTTAAGACCATCAATAATGCCGATCATTTCTTTTTCCTTTTCTTCTTCTTTTTCGTCGGTTTTTTCTTTACCTACGATCTCTCTTAACTGTTCCAGATTTTTTCTGAATAGTTCCCTTTCAAGGAAAGGACAGCGCATAAGGCTTGCTTCATCGGTGATCTGTGCCGCAAGATCCCTGCATTGCTTAAAACCACAGCTTCCACAATTGTATCCAGGCAGAAGGGACAGGATCTTGTCCATTGTTCACTCACCCCTGTACTCCATGGAACCATCAAGGCTGCGCAGTACACCCATGTGGTGTTTGCGTGCCACTCTCATCTCACCGGTACACAAAGAACAAATTGCAAGAGGGGGATTATATCGTAATTTCATCCCGATCCCTGTATCAGGAGAAGCACGTATCAGTTCAGCAAGTTCAAAAGAGCCTTTACCTGTAAGGCCATTGGCCTCCACAATACTGCATCCGGGATTCACATCCAGGACCCTTTCCCTGAACACTTCCCGCTCTGCCTGGGAAACCACGTCTCCCTTTGTCATGACCACCACATCTGCAGTAGTGAGCAGCGGGCCGACCTTAAGAGGGGTGTTCGGTCCGGTGGTCACATCAATGACACAAACAGCAAGGCAGTCATCCGGATAGGGAGCACATCGCAGGCAAAGGCCCGCAGTTTCGTTGAGGAGCATGTCAGAACCCTGGGATGCTGCCCATCTCAGCATTTCTTCTGTGTTGTAGATCGTAAAATGGTCAGGACACATGTCCTTGGCAAGTCCCACCTGTACAGGTATCCCAAGCTTCTGGAACCTCTGGTCATCATCTGTCCACAGACAGTCGATCTTGACCACTGCAGGGGAATTTCTCAGGGATACAAGAGCTTTGATCGTGTGAAGCAATACAGAAGTTTTTCCTGACCCTGGAGTGCCTGCAATTACAACAAGTTTCATACCGTACCCTCAACAAGGTCGCCCCTGCGGATGGTTTCTCTGAGGGAGAGCAGCCAGTTATCCACTTCAGCTATCTTGCAACAGACCTGTTGTTCCTGTGAGCTTGTAGTAATAACATCCACCATACCGCCGTTTTTCATCACTATCCTGCGGGTGGCCATGAGTGCCAGTACAGGATCGTGGGTCACAACTACCACTATCTTGCCCTCACATGCAAGCAGTTCCAGAGCTTCCTGCTTTCTGATACCTGCATTTTCTATCTCATCGATGAGCACCACAGGCGAATCACTGATCACTGCAATGTCAGCTGTCATGAGAGAACGTGACTGTCCGCCGCTAAGTGCTGTAAGATGGTGATGCAGGGCTATGGGTTCTCCGGTGAGGGTATTGGCAAGTTCCAGAACACGGTGCACAAGTCCTGGTCCCTTCCCTCTGCTTCTGGCATGCATTATAAGGAAATCCTCCACGGTCATATCTGCCAGAAAGTGCATTTTCTGAGAGAGCTGAGCCACCAGTTTAAGCCGTGGGTCCACTCTGATCGAAGTGTCCGGTACTTCACCGTTAATAAGTATATGCCTGCCTGAAGAAGTATCCCCCCTGGCAAGCTGCTCGATATCATCGATAAGCGTGCTTTTTCCCGAGCCAGTGGGGCCAACTATGCCGATGATCTCACCTTTGTTCACTTCTATCCTGTCAATGGACTCTGGAATTCCTTCCTTGTTGACACCACCCAGAATGGTAAGCGTTATTACATCCCTCATATTCCTACCTCTTAAACTTCTCTGCAACTTTTTCTACGATCTTCGACTCTGCTTCCGGATCATGGGCAGAGACCCTCATATCAGGCGTAATAGAGATCAGGTTGTGATCCCTGTGCAATCTTTGCATTCCTCCGCCTGTGATATTAAGAACGATACTGTCATTATGGCCGATATTTCCATTTTTAACAGCTTCCATAAGGGCGGCAACTGCGACTGCAGCAGCCGGATTTATATCAATGCCTTCCAGTTCTTCGAACAATTGATGTGCATAAGCTGCAGCAGCATTGTCGATGCCATACATCCTGCCGCCGGTGGCTTTCAGGGCATCCCGTACACCTCCATTTACCGAAAATGGAGGTTTCCTGTTGAAAAGCACATCATCATACATGTCCCTGGGACACTTTTCATGTAGTACCTCTTTAGTTACAGCACCGCCTGAACACATACTGATCAGAGGAGCACATGGCAGGTTCTGTGCAAGGTGTAATTGTGGCAATGCATTTCCAAAACGTCCGTCATGAATAAGTCTAATGGATGCTTCCCAGGCGGAAATACCACCAGTTCCGCTCCCAACGGCCTGGAAATAGTGTATAGGCAGCGTTCTCATAGCAAGCACGGCATCAAGCATCACTGTACCCATGCCATCCCTGCGTGCAATGTTCTTTGCTCCCCCTTCACTTACAAATCCCTCTCTTACCGATACTTTATTGGCAAGCTCGATGGCATTATAATAATCACCTTCGACAGTTACCAGGCATATTGAAGAAGTATCATCCTGAAGTGTCCAGAGCCGATGAGCACTGTTCTGCGGAACGAGAAGCAGCAATGGCTGTCCTGTTATACAGCATACATGTGCAAAGGCACGGGCTGTGTTCCCTGCTGAAGCGACGACCATTATCCTTTTGTCCAGTCCTTCCAGCAATCTCTGCATGGTCGGGAAAGCTTCCAGGTCCTTGAAAGTGCAGGTCATCATGGAAGCATGCTTTTCAGGCCAGTATCCATTAAAAGCTATATATAGGTTCGAAAGACCCATTTCCTTTGCAAAGGCCTCACTTTTATATGTTATTGTTTTGCCCGAACCTTCAGGGATAATGCCATTTACAGGCAGCCAGTCATAGAATTTCCATATCCCTGGCAGATCTTTGAGGACTATCTGTGATGTCTTGTAAGAAGTGTGTAATAGTGAATCATGTCCTTTGCTGCATGTCAAGGACATCGGGTCTTGCGCCTCTTTGCAGATGGGGCAAATAACGGAATACTTATGCATAAGGCCAAGTTGATAATACCTGATAAATAGATTTCCTTAAATCGGACTATATTTGCCTTATTCGGATAGAGTACATTTAAATCATATCCTGTAAAGGATACAATATGTATCCGAAAAGATCCCTAGCAGAATTCAACAAAGGCTCAGGATCTTTGAAAATAAATATTTTACCGCTATTTCAGAATCTGCCATTAGAGGATATGAATTCCATGTATCTATAAAAGTTGCACAGAGCTGCATACAAATCTCATCGAATTCCTTCTGGTCTTTTCCTTTCAATGCTGCTGCAAGAGCCTCATAAAAGAGCTTGAAATCATTCTTATCTGCAACATTTGCGTGCATCTCGGCAAGAACATTGCTATCATAGACGTGAGAATTAAGTCTTTCGGCCAAATAGGCCAGTGACTCATCCAGTATACTGAAAAGGCTGAAGTATTCATTAAGTGCATAAAGGTTCTCTTGCATCCGGGCCATCTCCGGCAGATCAATAAGCAACGCACGAAGAGCATCCATGCCCGCCTCTATGATGGCTTTACGGACCTCCTGGTCCTTTCCCAAAAAGGACAGCGACCTTTCATCTTCAGTAATAGATAAAAGCACTGCATCGATCAGTTCCAGGTATAAGGATGCCAGTTCCTCAGGCTGCATGTAATTACCCTGCAGGAAATACCAGTTCCTGATCACAGGTAAGAAGTATCTCTCATGGTTGAGGAAATGGGTGAACTCATGCTGCGCATAGGAACAGAGGTCATCCCAGCTATCCTTTCCCATAAGCACAAGTCGAATGCTCTTATGTGAATCATAATAGAGTCCATCGGCAGGACAAAGCCTGTCAAAGTCCTCAGATGCGTGCGATCTGAAGGAATCGAACCTTTGCAGTCCTTCAAGCAACATCATCTCATCTTCCGTGCATCTGTCATTAAGTTTCTTCAGGATAAGATCGCCCATCAGAAGTGGTCTCAGTTCTCCAATGCAGGAAATATCCTGCTGTAACTGAAGGAGCTTATCTTTGTTCATCACATGCTCATCCTCTGCAAGCCTCTGTACTTCAAGCCGGACCTGTAGCAGAAAATCTTCATTGGTCCATCTTCGATATTGTGCTAAAAGGTCCGATATCATTTCATCCAGAAGCATAGCAACCTCTGAGTTAAGAACACCGAAGGTTGCAGCCCGTTCAATTAATATGGGTCGCATCTTTGCATCATGAAGCTGCAACTGTTCCCTGAAATCCAGTTCATTTCTCTGCACGAGCATATATTCACGATATTCGGGAGCATTATATGTGAAGGGCGTGGCATTACAAAAAAAAACAGCTGTTCTGTTAAGTGCAGAACCTATGGCGCAAATAGTGCGCCGACATAAAGAAACCTTCTTCCGCTGTGCATCGGCTTTTGGAACATGAGCCGTTTTGCGGCCCGTCCCAAAGAGCCTCTGCAGCATGCTCAACCGAATGATCACCTTCCGTACTAAAGTGAAGTATTGGTAGCGGATAATATGTAAAACTCAATTCTTGGTTTTCTTTTTTTCCAGTATTTTCCTGAACGCTTCACTGCCT